>NZ_JCACCM010000162.1:0-10363 GCF_059501405.1 Myxacorys sp. | reverse complement strand
ATTGGTTCATCTTATCCGCTTTATCTGTAGCAGGCATTAATTGAGATGGTATTAGAGCGAAAGGAAGTATCCCTCTTTCATCACTTTGGTAGGAGCAAAAGCTGAAAGCTTTGCTGCACCTGCGTTTTGCTCTTTTGTCATCTTCGAGCCGTCAAAATAGGAAACTCGCACTGGAGCTAGGTTTCAGAGTTCACTTCAGCGAGAGTGATGAAAGAGGGATACTTGCTTTCACCGACCAGGGTCCATAATCCTCTACATCAATCTGTTCACGAACAGCAATAGTTGGATCCTGATGCCATGCCACTTTCCAATTTGCTTCCACTGTCTTGTCGAAAAAGATGCCGCGTACAACTCGTGCTTCCCTGCCAAGCATTGGCTCGATCAAAAGGCGAAGGGCTGGACTGTTTGCGATATCTCTTGTAAACGGAACAAGATTGAGGAGGTTCCTAATTCCATAGGCTGTGCCACCTCTACGACTCACTGCTCGATCTATAGGGATTTGTGTTAGATGTTCAATGAGTAACGAGATCGCCTCGAAATCTAAGACATTTGGGACGACGGTGAACCCATCCCTTTCGATTGCGTGAATGTAATTAGTCATCTATGTAAATTAACATTCAACAAAGCCGTCTAACAAAATGATTCGACTTCTCCTAGCTTCTTACAATCTCAGCACGGCTGCTCGCATTCGCTCGATTGCCATCTGGAGATTCTCTAGCGAATTGGCATAAGAAATTCTGAGATAGCCATTACCAAACTCACCGAACGCCGTTCCTGCTAATAGTGAAACGCCTGCTTCATTGAGAAAATAATCGGCTAGCGCATCACAAGGCAATGGTAATTGCTTCACATTTGGAAATGCATAAAATGCACCAGCGGACTTGAGGCAATGAATGCCCTCGATCGCATTTAAACCATCGACTACAGCATCTCGACGTTGATGAAATTGCGCCACCATTTGATCAACAAATTCTTGTGATCCTCGAAGAGCTTCAATTCCAGCAATCTGCGTAAAGGCACAGGTGCAGGAGTTGGAATTGATCATGAGGCGAACTATTCCCTCAACCAGATGTTTGGGAACAATGCCATAGCCGAGCCGCCATCCCGTCATCGCATAGGTTTTAGAATGACCATCGAGCAAAATGGTGCGCGATTTCATATCGGGAAACTGAATGAGGCTAGTGTGGTTGCCTTCGTAGAGAATGCGCGAATAGATTTCATCGGAGAGGATGTAGAAATCGTGTTGGTGGGCAAGGTCTGCGATCGCAGCTAAATCCTCTGCTTGCAATAAACCTCCTGTGGGATTTTGAGGGGAATTGAGAATTAACAAGCGAGTGCGATCGGACACGGCTTCGATCAAATCATCTAGATGAAAGCGAAACCCAACTTCTTCGCGTAGCGGCAATGGAACGCCTTTAGCGCCAACAAAATTGATCACGGATTGGTAGATCGGAAAGCCCGGATCTGGGTAAATCACTTCATCGCCTTCATTCACCAATGCCATCAGCGTAAAGAAAATAATGGGTTTGGCTCCGGGCGTGACGACAACTTCGTCGGGATGGATTTCGACCTTTCTGGTCGTCGAAATATGTTCGGCGATCGCTTCTCGAAATGCCAACAAGCCAGCCGCCGGAGTATAGCCTGTATAGCCATCTTTCATGGCCCGAAATGCAGCTTCACAAATGGAAAATGGGGTCGGAAAGTCGGGTTGCCCAATTTCTAAATGGATGATGGATTGTCCTTGAGCTTCTAGCTGTTGCGCTTTGGCAAAGACATCAAAGGCAGATTCTGTCCCTAATCGACTCATTCGTTCTGCAAATTCCATGCGTTACACCTCATAATGTAGACTTTGCGCAGCATCCCCCTAGCGGTGCGTACCATGGATGACCATCGTGCAGAGGGGGCTGTTGAGCGGCGATTAGCGCAGAGCGCAACTCTGACGGAACCGCCGCATATCGATCGCGCAGGACTCGCCGCATCACTTTGTTCGATGCGGTGCGGGGCAAAGCGTCTACTATCACCAGATCCCAAATTTTGAATAACGGATTGAGGCGTTGAGCGATCGCGGCCTGTAACACTGCTTTGAGTTCTGCGTGCGTTTTTTGAGTATTGGGCGCAACGACCGCATAAATAATCAACTGGGTCGGCCCACCTTCAGACTCAGATACCGTTCCTTGCGAGTTGTGCGGAGTGCTAATGGCGGCAGTTTCACAAATGTCCGCAACAGTACTAATCACTTGTTCAATCTCGGCGGAACTCACTTTAATGCCGCCTAGATTCATCGTGTCGTCTACGCGACCACAGGCACGATAGTAGCCATTCGGCAATCGTTCCAAATAATCCCCATGACGACGCAACGGCGAGCTATGGGTGTTAACACCTGACTCCTCAACATAACTAGCTGTCTCCGCAAAATAAACCTGATGATGGTCTTTGTTCAACAATTCTATAGACAGCCCGATCGCAGGTGGAATGATAAAGGCTTCCCCTTCGGTTGCAGGGCGATCATCAGCGTCTAGAATGGCAAAGTCTAAACCCAGCGCAGGGGTTGTGAACGTTGCCGGAATGCAAGGCTGAACAAGAGTGCCTGTAATGTAAGCTCCTCCAATTTCAGTGCCACCGCAGTATTCAATAATGGGTTTGTTACCTGCTAGCGACATCAAATACAACATGTCTTGAGGATTAGAGCATTCACCTGTAGAACTAAAGGCTTTAATCGCACTCCAATTCAATCCCTGCATACAGTCGGTCGTTTTCCAAACTCGCACTAGACTGGGGACTACACCCAGCATCGTTACCTGAGCGTCCTGAACAAATTGACCGTATTCTCGTGTGGTCGGTGCGCCATCGTAAAGGGCGATCGTGGCACGATTGATCAGGCTCGCGTAGATCAGCCACGGCCCCATCATCCAGCCCAAATTGGTTGACCAAGCCACTACATCACCCGGATGAATATCGTGGTGGAGATGTCCATCCACCGCACATTTAATCGGTGTCGTTTGCGTCCAGGGGATTGCTTTAGGATCTCCGGTTGTGCCAGAAGAAAATAAGATATTGGTGTGTGCGGCTGGAGTTGTTGAAATCGCATCAAAGGTTACGATCGCGCTGAGAAAGTCATTCCAGGTTAAGTCACCGGAGCGCAATTCAACGTTTGGGACGGGCTGTTGAGATAGCACGATCGCCAGTGGAGCCTTGGCGTCAATCACCTTGGCATAGAGCGGTAGCTGCTTTCCACACCGTTGAATGAAGTCTTGAGTAAAAATTGCTTTTGTGTTCGCTAACCGTAATCGAGTGGCAATTTCAATTGCCGCAAAACTATCGGCGATCGACACCACGACACAACCCGCTTTGATGATTCCCAAGTAAATTGCTACCGATTCAGCAGTCATCGGCATTGCAATAGCGATCGCATCTCCTGGCTGAAACCCTAGCTCGACTAAGCCATTTGCAACGCGATTGGTAAGCGCCTGTAATTCGTTGTAAGTCCAGGTGCACAGGGAACCGCCTTCTGTTTGGAAAACGATCGCGGCTGTGTCTCCACAAGCTTGCAAACAGCTTTCGACAATATTCAATCGAGCATTCACAAGCCATTGCGGAAATTCTGCGCCCTGAGATAGGTCAACGATTTGCGTGTAGGGTTTCCGAAAGCAAATCCCGAGCCGTTGAATCATGACCTCCCAGAAAGCGCCCCGATTGCGAGTTGACCAAGAGTGCAGGTCTGCGTAGGTGTGAATGTTCAAGTCCTGCATGAGCGCTGCAATGTTGGTTGCCTCAATTTGTTGGGGTGATGGAACCCATGCGGGAGAGAGTTCTTGGTGCATTGCCGCTTCCTCATTCAATGCCTGCTAGGAAAATCCTTTAATGGGGCTTGCTAGTTGCTCAATAGCTTGAATTAATGAGTCGATAGAATGAATTGACTAGGGAAGATACTGAATTGACCCGTCGATGGAACGAATTGACTACGGAAGATACTGAATTGACCAATCGATAAACTGAATTGACTCGTCGATGGAACGACTTGATTAGAGAAGATACTGAATCGAGGCGTAGATAGATTCAACGGACGGGGCAAGCGCTTCTCTACCCTTGCTTTCCCTATAACGATGAATTGATTTGCTGTAACCCATTCCAAAAGACTGCGATCGCATCCAGGATTTGTTGACCTCCCGCAATAAATTTGGCGCGATCGAACTCTGGTCTAAAATAAACCGCTTCTAGTTCTTCTAAGGTATGTCCTGCGTGTTGGGCTTCCACGCGATTGTGCCACGTGAAAAACGCCAAGCGGAGTTGTGGATAGCGACTTTGTTTGATCTGGGTCAATCCATCTTCTAGCTCTTGCCAGAACCCTGCTGCCGCCCAATTTTCAACGGCAAAGCTGGCACCCTCCGCGATATTGGGATCATCACTGCCGTACAGACGCTGCAATTCATCGCAAAAATGCAGTGTGGTTGGGCTGCCGTGCTTGCGCTGACCAATCTCCTCGTAGTGCAAGCCGATCCCTTCTGCCACAGCAGTCAGCCACTCAAAATGAGCCGCCCGAAAGCGACAAATTCCACCATCGACGGTTCCTTCTGTACTGACCACTTCAGGATCACCTTCTCGGTCTTTTTCCTCGTCTGTTTTAGGTGTTTGTGGATTGGTTGTTCCTTCCAACTTGCGATAAATTACGCCTAGCTCATTCAGCAGAATCTCGCGGCTGGCTCGTGATTGTTGAAGGGTTGGGGAGTTAATGACTTTCAACAATGCCGCGACCAGAAATTGATTTGAGAACACAGAAAACTGCCGAATAAAATGCCGCAACTGCTCATCTGTGGCATTGCCTGCTTGAAACCAGCGAGTATAAGCATTATTCGTAATGATGGGATGCTGCAAAAGTTCACGATCGACCTGGTGAAGAAAATCCTGGAAGTCATCCACTTGTTGTTGTGTTAATTCCCCCTGATGCAGGCGTTTCTGAATTCGATCAGAAACAGATAGGCGAGTGGAGGGAGTTGTGACGGGGGGCATAGAGCGGTTTCTCCTTATAAAACGAACCAAGGATCGCTTGACGATCAAGCAACCCAACTGTAGGAATATTGCGCGTCCTCCAACTCAACCGCTTGTCGAGTCAGTGTTAGCGGACGGAATGTATCAATCATGACGGCAAGTTCATCGGTGCGCTCTTTGCCGATCGACCCTTCATACATGCCTGGATGCGGGCCATGCGGAATGCCATTCGGATGCACCGTAATCGACGATCGCTCAATCCCCTTGCGGGACATAAAATTCCCCTCAACGTAGTAGAGAACTTCATCAGAATCGACATTGGAATGGTTGTAGGGCGCAGGAATGGCGAGCGGATGATAGTCAAACAAGCGAGGCACAAATGAGCAAATCACAAACCCAGGTGCCTCAAAGGTTTGATGCACAGGCGGCGGTTGATGAATGCGTCCGGTCACGGGTTCAAAGTCGGCGATGTTGAAGGCGTAGGGATAGAGATAGCCATCCCAACCCACGACATCGAGTGGATGATGATGATACAGGTAGGTCGTGATGCGACTGGCTTTGCTAAGCTCCGAAGGAGCATGAGCTTTTATCCGCACTTCAAACTCGCCGATTTCATCGTGCGGAATTAATGTTTCTGGTGGGCGTAGATCCCGTTCACCGTAAGGCGCGTGTTCCAGAAATTGACCGTAGCGATTGAGATATCGAGCAGGCGGTTCAATGTGTCCTTGCGCTTCGATCACCAACATCCGTTGAGCAATGTTGGTATCCGGCAACAGTTGCCACATCACCCCGGTCGGAATCACCAAGTAATCACCCGGACGATAGGGCAACCGACCGTATTGACTCTCTAATACCCCGCTACCCTCATGAATAAAAATGACTTCGTCCCCGTGAGCAAACCGATACCAATACAACATTGGCTCCGTAGGTTGTGCCACTGAAATGCACACATCTCGATTCGCCATTAACGGAATTCGAGCCGCGATCGCATCTCCTCCGCTCGATACGTTCCCAGTCCGTAAATGACGATGACGGAGTGCCCCAACCTCTTCAAACTCCAGCGCGATCGGTTGCTCTAGAAAAATCTTGTCAACTTGCGTGGGTGGGTGCAAATGATAAAGCAGCGATTGAATGCCCGCAAAGCCGTGAATGCCCATTAATTCTTCGTGATAGAGCGAACCATTTGGATCACGAAACTGGGTATGTCGCTTGTGGGGAACCGTGCCTAGCTGGTAATAGTACGTCATCGCCGGATACCGTTTTGCTGGATGTCTACAACAGAGTTGAGAGTCTAATGTCTGGCTCCTGATCTAGAGATTTCCTCGGAGTGCTTGTTCGCGTTCGATCGCCTCAAATAATGCTTTGAAATTGCCTTCACCAAAGCTCTGGGCACCATGTCGCTGGATGATTTCAAAGAACAGAGTGGGACGATCTTCAACGGGCTGCGTAAAGATTTGGAGTAAATAACCCTCGCGATCGCGATCGACTAAAATTCCGAGTTCTGCCAACTGCTCAATTGATTCATCAATCTTGCCGACTCGTGCTTCTAACTCTTTGTAATAAGGAGTTGGCACACGTAGAAACTCAACGCCTGCCTGCTGTAATTTTGTGACCGTTTCAATGATGTTGTGGGTTGAGTAGGCAATATGTTGAACCCCCGGCCCCTGATGGTATTCCAAATATTCTTGAATCTGCGATTTTCCCTTCCCTAAAGCAGGTTCATTAATGGGCAATTTAATCTGACCAGAACCGTCTTGCACCACTTTAGACATCAACGCTGAATATTCAGTCGAGATTGCTGCGTCATCAAAGTGAACCAATAGCTGAAACCCCATCGTATCGGCGAAAAACTTCACCCAGTGTTCCATTGCGCCCCATTCAACATTGCCAACAATGTGGTCAATCGTTTGGAGTCCTGCTTCCCAGCCAGGCTGAACTGAATGTCGAGGTTGAAACTGAGGCGCAAAGACACCCCGGTAGTCCTGCCGATCGACAAACTTGAGAATGACATCGCCGTAGACATGGATCGCCGCATAGTGAAGTAGCCCCGACTCATCTTCTGCAAGGGTCGGCGGTATCGCTGCGATTCCTGCGGAGTTGCGCTCGGCGCTAATCGCGCCTCGTGCAGTCACGTGTTGATAAGCATCCACGACGTTGGGCACCTGCAACGCAATCACCGCCACATGATCGCCATGCTTCAGCACACTACGAGCAATGGGATGATCAGAATTTAGTGCTGTGCTCAGAACCAAACGAATCTTGCCTTGCTCCATGACATACGAAGCAACTTTGCGACTCCCTGTTTCTAAGCCTCGATACGCTGTGTTGGTGAATTTAAAGAAGGTTTCATAAAAACTCGCTGCTTGCCTTGCGTTACCAACATAGAACTCAAGGTGGTCGAAACCAAGAATAGGAAATGAATCAGTCATTAGGTTCCCCCTTAGCAGAGGAAAGATGTAAAAGCAATCACTTAAAATCAATAGAACCAACAGAATGTATCAAGATATAGTTCTTGATACAAATCATATAGAGAAACAGTAACGTCCTAAAATAGCTAGCAGCTTTCAATAACTGCGAATAAAAGTTTGCGAATGCAAACAGTGGCTAACAACCGAATTTGAAGCGTCATTTAGGTTGTAGAGTTTCTATGGCTTTTTAGAATCAGTTAATAAACCAATCTGAGAAGCCATAATTAAATTATAGATTTAACTTCTCAGACTTGCTAGTAATAATGATCACGATCAATCTAAGGGGAGGTTTAAGCAATATACAGATTCCCTGCCCTCTTCCGAAGGAGAGAGAGCCGGACATTATCCAGTCTAGCTCTCGACGTTTCAGTTACATCTGTTGGTCTTAACAGTCAAATTAGTACACCGTTTTTAGAAGCCAAGATTTAGAGGAGGTGCAAACGAGTGTTAACATCGCTCAAACGGCTTCTCGCATCGATCGTAGACTATGCTGGGCTCTTTCCACCTGCGCAGCTAAGCTTACCTGAGGCAATGAATACTTACGATCGCGCCCACTCTTCTCCACATTCGTGGATGCTCGATCGCTTTGTTTTGCCCGCCACTCGGCTACCTGAGTTCGTCAAGCTTTTGCCAATCTTATCTGAAGAAATCCCTTCATCTCAGCACTGGTCATTGAGCATAATTCTGTCTAAAAACTGGCTAGCAGAATTGGAGCAGATACATCGAATCACCGAAGCAGAATTTCACTGCAAGGATTCCATTAGGATTAGTGCCTTGGAAGTTGCCCCACTTTCACCTGTCGAAATTCAACAGGGATATCTAGATCTGCCTGCTGAAGTGGACACTTTTTTTGAAATTCCGTTTGATGCTGACTTAGAACCGCATCTGAATATTCTGCAACAAATAGGAGCAGGCGCAAAGCTGCGGACAGGTGGCATGACTGGCGATGCGTTTCCCGACAGTACACAACTGGGTCAGCGCATTCTGTCATTCGCGAATGCTCGAATCCCGTTCAAAGCAACGGCTGGGTTACATCATCCCTTGCGCGGTCATTGCTTCACTCACGCCTCGGATATGACTTCTACAACAAGAGCTTCTACAACAATGCACGGTTTTTTGAATGTCGCGATCGCTTCAGCCTTTGCTTACCATCACGCCATCACGCTGAATGAGGCTGTGGCAATCCTTGAGGAGCTGTCGATCGACCCATTTCAATTCAGCGTGACCGAAGTCAGGTGGCATCATCATTCCCTCTCCATATCTGAGATTGAGCATTCGCGATCGCAATTCTTTCGCTCGTTCGGTTCCTGTTCCTTTCAAGAACCCATCAACGATCTTTACGACTTGAGGTTCCTATGATCTGCGCGATTGATTCTACTCACGATCCAAATTTGCGGAGTTGGGTTAAATCAGCGAATCAAACCGACACTGATTTCCCAATTCAAAATCTACCGTTTGGAGTATTTCAAGCACGAGGGCACGCTGAAACGCCTCGAATCGGGGTCGCGATCGGCGATCAAATTCTGGACTTAACGGCTTGTCAGCAGATCGGGCTACTTCAGGAACTACCAGAGTCTCTAAAAGCGGCCTGCTGCGCTTCGACCTTAAACCCATTAATGGCAATGGGGAGAACAGCTTCATTGTCGTTGCGCCATCATCTGAGTCAATTACTCCGCGCAGAACAAGCACCTCCAGCCGACGGCACTATCCTTGTTTCGATGTCAGAGGCGCAATTGCTTTTGCCTGCCACCATCGGCGACTACACCGATTTCTACGCCTCTATTTTTCACGCCACTAATGTTGGTAAGCTATTTCGCCCCGACAATCCTCTGCTGCCAAATTACAAATATGTCCCGATCGCCTATCACGGACGAGCATCCTCGATCGTTCCGAGTGGCACCCCAATCAAACGTCCCTACGGTCAACAGAAACAACCAAAAGACTCAGCGCCTACGTTTGCCCCGTCTCAAATGTTGGACTATGAACTTGAAGTGGGTTGCTTTGTGGGCATGGGGAATGAATTGGGAGACCCGATCGCGCTCGATCAATCAGAAGACCACCTATTCGGACTGTGCCTCGTGAATGACTGGTCTGCGCGAGACATTCAAGCTTGGGAATATCAGCCACTCGGCCCTTTCCTGTCAAAAAGCTTTGCCACGACAATCTCTCCTTGGGTTGTGACCCTAGAAGCCCTTGCCCCATTTCGAGGTTCTGCGTTTGTGCGGGCTGTAGATGATCCACCCACCTTGCCTTACCTCATGTCATCGACTAATCAACACTTCGGTGGCATTCAGTTAACTCTAGAGGTGTCGCTGTCTTCTGCGCGGATGCGTCAAGAGAAAATAGCGCCTTTGCACTTAAGCCGGAGTGAATTCCAACAGATGTATTGGACGGTGGCACAAATGCTGACTCATCACACCAGCAATGGCTGCAATCTTCGTCCTGGAGATCTATTTGCTAGTGGAACTATTTCCGGGAGCGAGGCAGGCACGCAAGGCTGCTTGTTGGAACTCACGCAACGGGGAACACAGCCGCTCGTGCTACCGACCGGAGAAGTGCGATCGTTCTTGGTAGAAGGGGATGAGGTTACTCTTCGGGGTTATTGTGAGAGAGAAGGTTACATCAGAATTGGGATAGGTAAGTGCCAGGGAATAGTTGACATCAGGGGACAACAGCGAGCTTGAGAGATAGATGAGACGCTGAATAAAAGCCACACAAGCAGAACAAATAGTTGTGTCGAGAAAACTTTTCTAGTGACAACTAAACTACTACGACTTGTGATAGTAGTTTGTTTCTTGATTAGGGAACAGTGTATCTCAAGCTGAGTGTATTGCTAAACTCTTCGGAATGATTACTTATACCATCTCAATTAATGCCTGCTACAGATAAAGCGGATAAGATGAACCAAT
>NZ_JCACCM010000161.1:0-110975 GCF_059501405.1 Myxacorys sp. | reverse complement strand
CGGTTTAGGTTTAGCGTATTCAGCCCAACTTCACACAATTATCAACACAACCTAACCTTGCTACTCTTTAACTGCTTCTAACATCCGCGAGAAATAGAATCGCGTACTAGTCATAGCCTTGCGCCCAATCGTGAATCCGCATTCTTCTAGCACGCGAATTACATCAGCTTCGCGGTGCTGATAGGCGCGAGTTGTCTTGCTCGGGCCGGGAAAAAACTCACCAATCTTTTTCAAGATCGTCAGCAGAAACGTCTTTGGCGCGAAACTAAGGACAATCCGGTGCTCTGCCAAACTCGCCAAATGCTTGATCATATCCATTGCTTGTTCTGCCGGGTAATGAATTAACACATCCAAACAGACAACCGTGTGATAGGTTCCGGTTAAGTCTTCTAGGTCGCTGACCGAGAACGTTGGATTATCCCTCAACCCGATCGCCGTTGCTCTATCCTTTCCTTCACCGACCATCTTCTCGGAAATATCACTCGAAAAGACCTTGGCTCCTTCCTGAGCCAACGGAATGCTGAGGCTACCGACCCCGCATCCTGCATCGCAAATTGTCAATTGGGAAAGATTGCCATCAGCTTTAAGCCAGCCTAACAACGTGTCTACCGTTTGCTGATGCCCAGTGCGGATGTCAAGCTGAACTTTATTAACGTCACCATCTCCATAAATTCGCTGCCAGCGATCGAAGCCCGTCGCGTTGAAATAGTCGCGCACCTCAGTCTTATCATCCGTCCCGTTCATAGACTTGTTTATGCTTATTTTCACCAAGCTTTATGGTAGTACTTATGGGACACGAATAAAAAACGCCCCATACGTGAATTACGGAGCGTTTCTCAATTTCATATTTAAAGTATGAAAGCTGTTTCCTGGATACGGGATAAATCGCCTGCAAACGTGAGGTTCTGATAAACTTTTTGTGTAGCTTAAGCTACGGCAGCATCTTCTCAGTTATCCTACGGACAGGCAAAACCTGAACAACCTCGCGCAGATGCCTACAATACCACGGTAGTCTGCGGGCGGCTGCGAAGGAACTTTTGCTTTGACAAGTCAATCTGAGTATCTTGGGGGCACCTGAACCGTGCCCCGTTTTTTTATAAAGATTTATTCAGCTCAATGCTCTAAAGACCGTTTGCGTCAGGTCTGGTTAGACGTTATCCCTTGCACCCTGAAGACAGAATGATAGCATCGCAAAATAACAATCGTGCGCGGGGCTAACATAACCTGAATTCTACGTCTTTGGCTTAAAAACTACGGGTTCGTATCAGACAGAATTTTATCTGGCACACAAGATTTAATTTCTTGAAAGCATTGCGAAGCTACAAGTTCAGGTGTGATGCGCTGCCAACTTAGGCTATCGGTTTTGTCATCCAGGGCCCAACGAATGAGATGAGCAGGCTGGTGAAGGTAAGTTGAGAGACCAATGGCACGTCTTGGAGCAGTTGTCGCTAATGCGATCGCGGTTTCGACATCACAAATCTTCCATTGAACCAAGTTCTGCACTCCCTTTAGAAGAGATAACGTCGTTCCTGCAAGGGTGCCATCTAGCAAGCGTGCCGTTCCTTCAATCACTTCTATTTCTCGCGAATCCCAGGGGTATCGACCATCGGGTAAACCGAGAGGTGCGAGGGCATCACTGACCAGAAATGCGCCTTCATCGTAGCGGCTGGCTTTCAAGAACACATCCAGCATGATTTTAGAAACATGTTGTCCATCGGCGATGAAACCGCATTGTACGGTCGGAGCCGCGATCGCGGCTCCCAGTAATCCGGGTTCTCGGTGATGCAAACTGGGCATTGCGTTAAATGCATGAGTCACCATCGATGCGCCTCCAGCAAAGGCTTGCTGCGCTTGCTTGGCGCTTGCTTGAGAATGACCCAAGCTAACGATAATGCCAAGCGAACGAAGGTAAGCGATCGCTTCTCCCGTCGGATCAAGTTCGGGGGCAAGCGTCACGACTTTGACAATAGAGGCATAATCGCCCAGAACTCGCTGAATCTGCTCGACGGTCAACGGCAGTAAATACTCTTCAGGATGCGCCCCACGTTTCTGCGGATTTAGGAACGGTCCTTCAAGGTGGACGCCAAGGATTTGGGAAGAAGAGGCGTGTCCGAAATCAGATGCACCCCTTTGAAGCTTTGCAGAGCTAATCGTGGCGAGAGCGCGCTGAATATTGGCAATGGAGGTAGTCACAAGGGTTGGCAGAAATCCGTCAACACCTTGATTCCAAAGGAATTGACCGATTGCTGCTAATTGATCAACGTTGCTGGAATTGAGATCGGGAAAGGCTAAACCTAACGCTCCGTTGATTTGTAAATCAACTCCACCGAGAGAAACCCAATCGCCTGCAACATCGAGAACGGGCAAATCGGGGGCAATTAGTGCGGTTTCTTCAGAAACCGCACTAATTGCCCCGTCTTGAATCCAAATTTGCTGTACGCCCTGGAAATGCGGCACACGAGCATTGATAATCAAAAAGCTATCGGTCATCCGCTTTTAGCGATTGCAACAACGTATGTCTTCAATTCTATGACTCAACCTTTGATTGGCATCATTATGGGCAGCGATTCAGATTTGCCGACCATGCAAGCTGCGGTCGCGGTCTGCGAGGAGTTTAACATTCCTTATGAAGTTGAAATTGTCTCGGCTCACCGCACGCCAGAACGAATGGTGGACTATGCTAAGCAAGCCCATCAGCGAGGACTCAAAGTGATCATTGCAGGGGCAGGCGGAGCCGCGCATTTACCGGGAATGGTAGCATCACTGACGCCGCTTCCGGTGATTGGAGTTCCGGTGCAGACTCGTCAGCTTGGAGGGATTGATTCGCTCTATTCTATTGTGCAAATGCCTGCTGGAATTCCGGTGGCAACGGTTGCGATCGGAAATGCAAAAAACGCTGGCCTGTTAGCGGTTCAAATCTTGGGAAGTCACGATCCCCATCTGTTATTAAAAATTCAAACTTACCGTCAGAGTTTGACAGATATGGTGCGAGAGAAACAGGCAAAGTTGAATGAAATAGGGTATCAACAATACCTCAAGGACATGTAACGTTTCTATAACCGATTAGAAGATTTTTCAAACCTGAATGGGAGACTGGAAAGAATGTTTGACTAGTGTTTTATTTGACTAGCGTTTGAGGAAAATAGGAGTAGTGCGAATGACCACGAGGACGATCGAGCCTGTAAATCGAAAACTCTGGTACGCCGCGATTAAGCCACCCATGTACAGCGTTGCCATCATGCCCATTTGGGTTGGTTCTGCTGTTGCATTTGCTGAAACAAAAGCATTCAATTCTTCAATCTTCTTCACGTTTCTGCTCTCAGCGATTCTAATTTTGGCTTGGGAAAACTTTAGCAATGACGTTTTTGACTCTGAAACGGGAGTTGATGTCAATAAAGCCAATTCGCTCGTGAATATGACGGGGAATAAATCGCTAATCTTTTGGGTTAGCAATTTTTGTTTAGCGCTGGGACTAGCAGGCATTAGCGCGATCGCACTTCAACAAAAGGATTTCACCGTAATTGGCTTAATTCTGCTCTGTTGTGGAATTGGTTATGTCTATCAAGGGCCTCCCTTCCGTCTCAGTTACAAGGGACTTGGCGAACCATTATGTTTTGTCGCATTTGGTCCATTAGCCTTTTCTGCTGCCTATTACAGCCAAACAAAAGCTT
This sequence comes from Myxacorys sp., assembly GCF_059501405.1. NCBI lineage: Bacteria > Bacillati > Cyanobacteriota > Cyanophyceae > Leptolyngbyales > Leptolyngbyaceae > Myxacorys > Myxacorys sp. The sequence goes on along the minus strand of NZ_JCACCM010000161.1, from coordinate 107,304 downwards.
GGTCAAATACAAATCTTGCTGCCTCGATCGTGGTAGGTATTGCGACTAGTTTGATTTTATTTTGTTCGCATTTCAACCAAGTCAAAGATGATGCGGCGATCAACAAAAAATCTCCTGTCGTCAGGCTGGGAAGTAAACGAGCAGCGGCGTTGCTCCCGTGGATTTGCAGCAGCATTTATGCACTCACGGTTTTGTTTGTGATTCTAAAGGTCTTTCCGTTTTGGGCGTTGTTGTCGATGTTGAGTTTGCCTGTTGCAAAGCGGCTTTGTCACGTGATTGGAACGCAGTATGACCAACCCCACAAGCTTACATTTTGTCGATTAATTGCCGTTGAACTGCATTTTTGGAGTGGATTGCTGTTGGGATTAGGCTTCTTTTTACCGTGGGTGTAATGCGGTTTGAATTTCGACCCTACTGTCGTACGTTCCGTCCTCCTCTGCTGACTAGTCATGGAGCTTGGCACGTCCGCAAGGGCATCATTTTGCGGCTGAGCGACGATCAAACCGTTAGGTTTGGAGAAATTGCACCGTTGGAGTGGTTTGGTTCAGAGACGTTTGAAGCCGCGATCGCATTCTGCCAATCCTTGCCTACAGCGATCAATGACGCGCTCATTCGCGCAATTCCCAATGATTTACCTGCATGTCAGTTTGGGTTTGAGAGTGCTCAACCTCGATCGACTCGAAGCGTGAAGCATAGTCTGAGCGCGTTGCTACCGACCGGAGAACAAGCTTGTTCCGCTTGGCAAGACCTTTGGCAGCAGGGCTATTGCACCTTCAAATGGAAGATTGGAGTAAACGCGATCGCAGATGAACTGCAAACGTTAGAACGATTAGTAGAATTAATTCCTGACACTGCTAAGTTGAGACTCGATGCGAATGCAGGACTCAACCTCATTGAAACGCAACAGTGGTTAGACCGATGCGATTCGTTGAACAAAGCTCTGACAGATCACCACATCATCGAGTTTATAGAACAGCCGCTTCCGATTAATCAATTTGAAACAATGTTAGCGCTGAGTCACCACTACACAACTGCGATCGCGCTAGATGAATCAGTCGCAACATTTGAGCAACTGCAAGCTTGTTATGAAAATGGGTGGCGAGGAATTTTTGTGATTAAAGCCGCGATTGCAGGATTTCCGTCGCGGTTACATCAGTTTTGTCAACATCACAACATTGATGCTGTGTTTTCCTCGGTGTTTGAAACCGCGATCGCACGTTATGCCAGCTTAAAACTCGCATCAGAATTATCCCATCGTGCCGCTGGCTATGGTATAACGCACTGGTTTAATGAGTTGATGATGGAAGACTTTGAGGAATTATGGCAACGCCTCTAACGCTGCTTGAACACTGGGCTAAACAGTCGTGGCTAATTGGTTACGATGCTGAAGCATTACTACAATTAGCCCAACAACGGTATCAGGAACTGCGTCGCTATTCAACTCCAACAATCTTTCTAGCTGAATCAGATCCGCTCCACTTTTTAGCAGGATTTGTGGCGGCTTGCTCCGTTCCCTGTCGTGTGTTTCTCTGCAATCCAAATTGGGGCGGCTCTGAATGGCAGCAGGTCTTCCAGTTGGCGAAGCCCACTGTAATTTGGGGCAAGGTGACAACAGATTATGCAACTTATGCAACAAATGCCTTCGGAAACGCTTCGCAAGGAGCAGATGGAGCGGATGGACATTCAACGCTAATTATGATTGCGACGGGTGGAACGTCGGGAAATATTCGGTTTGCTATGCATACTTGGGAAACCTTAAGCGCTTCGGTGCAAGGATTTCGAGATTATTTTGGCTGTGATGCTGTTAATTCATTTTGTCTATTGCCGCTCTATCATGTGAGCGGATTGATGCAAGTGATGCGATCGCTGCTCTCGAGCGGCAAGCTGATCATTTTGCCTTGGAAAGCGGTTGAAGCAGGACAGCGGCTTGAGGCTGAAGGCTTTTTTCTCTCGCTTGTGCCGACCCAACTTCAGCGCCTTTTACCGTCCTCGGCATCTTGGTTATGCCAATTTCGAGCGATTTTATTGGGCGGTGCGCCTGCTTGGGATGCTCTGTTAAAAGAGGCGCGATCGCTGCGTCTTCCCCTTGCCCCGACCTATGGCATGACCGAAACGGCGTCTCAAATTGCAACGCTCAAGCCAATGGATTTCTTAAACGGTCAAGGTGGCTGTGGGCGCGTGCTTCCTCATGCTCAAATCGAAATTCTGAACCATAAAATCTCCATTCAGTCTCAGTCCTTAATGTTGGGCTATTATCCAAATTTTGATCGACGTTCCAATTACAAGCCAGATGACTTAGGCTACATCGATGAGCAAGGATTTTTACACATCGTTGGGCGAGCGGGCAACAAGATTATTACGGGTGGTGAGAACGTATTTCCATCAGAAGTAGAATCTGCGATTCGATCAACAGAGTTAGTAAAAGATGTAGCGGTTTTGGGAATTGGCGATCGCAGGTGGGGACAAGCGATCGTAGCTGTCTATGTTCCTCAGTTTGAGATCTCTTCTAGTCAAGTTCAGCAGAGACTAGATGGAAAATTGAGTCGTTATAAATATCCAAAGCACTGGATTGCAGTTAAACAACTTCCTAGAAATGCTCAAGGCAAAATGAATCAAGGGCAATTACAGCAAGTGGTGAGGAATGCTCTCAATCATTCCCAAATTCCCTTGCGATAAAGGTCGTCTCCGATTCTCACCGCCCTCACGTCGCTTCTACTGTAGTTTGACAAAGATGTAGTTTGACAAAGAACTGTAGTTTGATAAAGAACTTTCAGAAATCGAGTACAGTCTACGAATCGCGTACTACACTTGTATTATATCCTTGTCCATATCTACTTAGGAGACGAAGCAATGCCTACCTTAACTCGCACCAGCACCACCGAAATGGAAGTCACCAGCATCCGCTTGGAAAAAGACTTAAAAGAACAACTCAAGACGCTCTCTGGCAATCAAGGATATCAAGCGTTGATTCGAGATATTTTGTGGAAGTACGTGCATCAGCGATCAGGCGACTTTACGCCGCAACTGTCTGCCAATGATATTCGAGCCACGATCTCAGCGATCGCTCAGCAAGAAGAGCGCTGCGCTATTACAGGAACGCCGATCCAATCCGGCGAAGAAATGCTATTAGGATTCACCATCGAAGGCAATTTGATTCCGCTCAGTTTGGGCAGCTTGGGTTAGAAGGAGTTGGAATATGGGAATTGGGGCGAACAGAGTTTGCTTTTTTGCCTCAGTTTTGTTCCCAATTTCCCCTACCCTGATATGATGGATGTCATGCGCGGATGTGGCGGAATTGGTAGACGCGCCAGATTTAGGTTCTGGTTTCGCAAGAAGTGAAGGTTCAAGTCCTTTCATCCGCATACTGAATCAGAGATATTGGATTAGGCAAGCTACGACTTTAACCATAAGTTGGACATCCGTTCATCTTATGCTTCAAAAGTCGTCTGTTCATCTTATGCTTCAAAAAGAACTTAAAGGTTCTTAACTAAGTTTTTTGAAGACACTTTTACATGAGGAGTTAAGAATTTTTAAGTCCTAGTTCTTGTCGAGTTGACTCTAGTACGGCGACAACAGCAGGTTCACGAAAATATGCTGGCTTGCTTAGGTACCTGGATATGTAGCTGCGTGTAGGATCAATACCTTCACCATAAAGTTTGAGAGCAATCTGACGTACCTCTTGGCAAGACTCTTGAACTTTTGCAGCACGAACCTGATCTCGGTAATTTAAGTACCGAGCCGAGATAGCAGAACACAGTTCTGGAAATCGGCGTCGGAGCGATCGGGAATTGTGTCCCAACGTTTGGGCAACAGCCTTCATAGTTGGAGGAGGTTCTTCTATAAGGGCAGATTGCAAGAATTCTTGTACTTGATCAGTATCAAGCTGTTGTTTAGGTTTTTGAGAAGGGAAGTCTCGCTTTACCAAAATGGCTAACGAATCGCGTGTGTTAGTTAAAGATTCTGGATTAAACAAGAAATTTAGTAGGTCTATCTCTAAAATTTGACAGATTTTGAGAAGCATTGACAATTGAGGCAAGGCTTTGCCCGACTTCCACTGCCATACTGCACTTTTGTGTGTTCCTAATTGACGAGCGAACTCAGCAATATTCCCTTCGACGGTGCGCGAGATACAAACAGAGAGCGAACGAGAAATTCGCTCCCTAGTAGGTGCTTTTAATAAGCTAGGAGCAGTTTCGAGTAATTTCCCTACATTCTCTAAAACCCATCTTTGCCATTTTAGTTCGTCGGGATTTGTTGTTAAGGTAGCTACTTCCGGAGTAAGAGTTGTACCTAACCATTGGTAGCATCTAGAACAGTATCCAGGTTTAGAATGCCACGCCAATGCGGGTAGTTGGCGTTGGCATTTTGGGCAACATGAGCGCAGTTGCTGCCGATGTTTTAAGCAGATTGAGACCGTTTCTAGTGCCCATAGGAGTGGCTCATAGATAGGTTTCTGATTGTGTTGCCACTCATTGTAGCAACTAGGACACCAAGCACGGATACGTCGTAATAAACCTTTCGGCGGCAAAATGTCAGCCCACGACAAGAGGGTTAGATATCTGAGATCGAGACGTAGGGTTTGATACTCCAGTGCTTGAACCAATTCCAATGCCATACGTCCGGTGCTATTTAGACTTTCTGTAGAGCTACTTGTCTGATGTAAGTAGCTTTTTCCGTGAGATTTGCTAGCCAAAGATTTAAGTTCATTGGCAATTAAATCTCCAGGCGAGACGCAGTGTGCTTCTGCTAGCCGAGCCATGTATCCAGTCAAGCTCTCAACCCAAGGAGTTCCGACTCCTATCGGTTGCAAACTGTAAAGACGACTGCGAGGTGGACTAGCAGGATATATGAGATCCCAATGTTCAGCAATGGGTGAAGTCATTGTGAGATTTATAAGTGAGATTTCTTAATGAGCCCAATGAGCGAATGTTTCAAGCAGGTTCCATTGAGGGTGTTGAATTGATTGAGGCGAGATTATTGGGTAGGGTTTCTCTTTGTCACTCAGCACCCCAGCGATCGCTCTCCTTGTTTCTAGCGATGGAATGGTAGGTGTAACGCTTAGTACCTCTGCTATTTGCTTTGCAACCCAAAGGTGCCAATCCAACTCTGCCTCAATCAAATGTTCCGCTTCTGAAGTTTGACCTGGACGCACATCAAGCCAACCTAAACAACCAGAACATTGCCCTACCTGCATTCTTCCTGTAATAGGTCGTTGAGTCTTCTTACAGTTTGGGCAACAGAATTGCAACGGTTGACCATGATGAAGACAAACAGTAACAGCAGCAATTGACCAAAGTAGAGGTTCATAAATAGGTTGCTTAGCATTACGCCAAGCTTGAAAACATTCTGGACACCAAGCTCGGACTTCTCGTGCCAATTCGACTTTGCTTTGCTTTGCTTGAAAAGGTTTATTCATCCAGTCTGGAATCGTAAGGGGTTGCAGGTTCTCTCTTAGAGTTAAAACCTTGAGTCCCTCAAGATATTGCCAAGCTAAAAGCCCATATTCATTAGGATTTCTCTTATAAACTGGCTTTGCAAAAGAAGAAACTGAAACTAGACCCCCCTCTTCTCTGACTTCATGAACTGCTCCTAAACCTATGCTGTAGTTTTGTCTGAAGCTAGGCAATATTTCTTGCTTAATTAATATAGCTGGGGAGACACAATGCGCTTTAGCTAATCGACAAATATAGCTAACTAACCCTTCAATATATGGAGTACCCTCCGCAATTGGTTCTAAGTAGTAGAGCTTACTGCGTTCTGGAGTAGCTGGTAGAACTAAATCCCATGAATCGTAGGACTTCAATTCATGGATTAGCATATTGGTTTTTCCCAACAGGGCGGCGTTGGGGGAGAGGTTTGCCTATGTCTTGGGTTTTCTTTGTTCTGGATTTTTTTTGTTCGGTGGGACTTTCCGCTTTAGACGAAGCAAGTAAATCTAATCCTAGGCTGGCACGCAGTTCGTTCCGAATTTCTGCTCTAGGCGTCAACTTCTGCTCCTCTTCCTTTGCTTCGGATAGCATAATCATGCATTGCTCCATTGACCAAGCATGATGTTCCAAATCTTCAGCTGTTAAAGTAGCTGCATTTGGATCTTTTTCCAGAACAGCATTTAAGGTGCGTGATAGCCAGTCCTTCAGAATGCCCACACAGCCAATACTACGTTCATAACAAAACTCCCATAAACCCAGTAAATCGGGAGTTTCTGGCAGGGGAAGGTAAAACTGGAGGGTTTGCACAATGCCCTGAAACGTTTCCCGATCCTGAGTAGATTCTGCATAGTAGCGAGGGAGATGAATATCAGTACTACGTCTGCACAATTGAGCACTCAAGTTCCGTAGCATTAAAAGCTCATATGTGCCACAAAGAACAAACCGGGTTTGAGCAATATTTGCGAGGGATTTGATGCAGTCAGTTTGATCACGTAGCTTGCGTCCGCTCACCACCTTGCCCAAATTTTGCGCCTCATCGACAAAAAATGCATCAGGCTTTCGATTGCTTAGGGCAGACTCTAATGCCAAACGAAGTTTAAGCTTTGAATTGGTACGATTAATCTTCTTGTCAATCATCGGCTCATTAAGAGCCATAAGTCCGCGTACATAAAAATCTTTCCAATCAAAATTGCTAAATTCTGGAGCGATCGCTTCGATTCCGGCAACTGGAATATACCCCTTATCAATTTCCATCCGAGGTAACGCTGCTTCAATTAGTTCTTTTCTAACCTTCCTTAATAAGGTGGATTTGCCAACCCCTGTTGGTCCAAAGACAAAGATTAGAGAGGCTCCAGCAGGTTGATGAATTGAGAGCATCAACTGTTGAGCGGCATCTTTAAGCTTAGGATGAGGCATTGTATAGCTCTGAAAATAGGCAACTCTATCAGCAATGGGTTGATTTAATAACTCTCGCGGAAAGCCTTTTTGGAACTGCATAATTACCACTCTCCGTAGAATTCCAAATTGCTAGAACTACTATCAGAATTAGGCTCATTTGTCTCTAGTCGTTCATCAAGCAGCGGTTCCCTATCTGATAGACCATCTGCAGTAACAGGACTCGAAGGAACTACTGAATCAACAGAGCAATCAGTTTCAACAGCTGTAATTGCCTGCACTACTTGCTTGTTCTCAGAAGCTTTTAGGCGTTGTTCCAAAAACTTACCTTCCTTGGCTTCAACAGAGTTTAAAAACTGCACCAGTTCCTTGTCGGAGGTGATCACATTCCGTCCTTGATCTCGCTTACGTTTTACTAATTCTGCACTGACCAAACGGATTTCTTTTTCGGAACGTCCCTGAAGATACTGGTAGCAATCAGAAACACACTCCACCCACTGCCCCCGCACCAATGCGTAGGCAATACTGGCATCAAAAGGTTCATACCGCACTTCAACCTTTGACTGCTCAATTTCTGGGTCACGGAAAGTATTCGACCAATAGTAAATGTTATTAATTTTGATGCCTCGCCCCGGTTGTACCTTCCGGTTTCCTCGTTCTGGAGCTGGCAAAGTCAGAATTCGGAAGGTTTTGTCATATTCCACTCGGCGGCAAGTTCGGCTACCGCCAATGGCTAAACCATCATTGAAGGCTTCACGGGGGCTTTGTCCTAGTGTTGGATGCTGTCGCTTATCGTAGACTTCATATGCCCAGTGGCAGAAAGCTTCATACAACTCACCCAGTGTCCAAACTGCCTGGCTCTCAGGTTTGACAGATTTTGTAACTTTGCGGTGCAAACGTTTAATTTGAGTATTACCACGTAACTCATGAACAAATTGAGTGTTAGCAGTACCAAACAAACGCTCTACGACAAAGCCATATCTAGCATCTGCTGGAGGACGGTGTTTTTTCGTGCAAGCAAAATATGCTAGTAGTTGTTCAAAATAGTTGCTGTGGAATTCTGGGCCATTATCTACCACGATTGACTGAGGAAATCGTTTGAAACGTTGAACACAGATACGCAATACGGACATGCAGGAACGGTAGCTGGGTTCCTCGTAACTCAAATAGACTGCTAAGAGACGACGGCTATAAGCATCAACCATGAATGTCGCCCAAGGTCTTCCTAAATTAGGAAGACCTGAATTACCGGAGTTGAAATTGCATTGAGTAAGGGAAGTCAACGAAATAGCCAGTTCAACGTCAATTTCGGTATGGTCAATGTGAATAATTTCAAAGGGGCGATCGCCATGTCGAGGAGTGGTTAATTCCAACTGCAAATAAGTAGGACGTTCCTGGATAGCTGCCCGTCGCCCTTCCCGTTTTGCCGTTTGTTCCATGCCGGAGCGGCGCTTGATCTCCTTATAGAAGGTTGTAGAACTAGGAGGAGTAAGTTTAGGTTGATGGGCTTCACAAGCAGCAACTAAAGACTCGTAGACTCGCCACCTTCTACGATGCTTCAGGGTTTCGTAGTTTTCCTTGATAAATTTAATCATGAATTCTCGAACAGGCTCACCAAGTTTGCTCGTTCGGTTCCCTTTTGCATAATTAATTGGTAGGAGTCCGACATATCCACTGCCATAGGCTGCCTCTGCTTGACGGTACTGAATTCGCCAACGACGAATGGTGCTAGAAGGTGTAGGTGGAGCATCTGGGTTGAGATAAGGCTGAATTTGCTCATACCTTCGATTTGCTTCGGCAATGTCCCCAGGCTTAGCACGCCGCAGAATTTCTTGAATTTTGTCCTGACGAGTTGTGTCTTCAGTTTCGGTTAGGGCAGTAATTTTGCCTTGCTGAATGAGACTTTCAACGGTTCCATTTGGTAGCTCTACGAACTGGTTATCTGCTCTAAGTAGTCCGGTTGTAGTACTTCCAGTATTAACGACTTCCCAGCACTCGCCATCCCAAACAAGAGAAGCCCCAACTGTTATAGAAATGATTTGTGAGTGATTTGGAAGGGATAGAGCAACTTCTGTAGCACGCTGATAAGCAAAGGCAGTTGCTTGATCAGAAAAGACTTGGACGCGATCGGGTTCTGCTAATCGAGCAGCATGGAGATCGACATACAGTGAGTCAGTTGCAATTAAGGTATAGATATCGTCTGGGTTAGCTTGCCGGAGTAATTCTGCTAGCGTAATGCCCTCTTCATCGGAAACCTGCTTAAGCAGGTTTTGCACAGCTTCTTCACTAAGCTCTGAACTATCTAGGTGAAAATAATCTTCCAGCCAAGCGAAGTTTTGTTGAAAAATCCAGTTTATTTCGGAATCTGACCGTACTTTAAAAAACAAGCCATATCGTGCTGCGTAGGTTTCAGCGGGAGGACAATGCCATTGGCTCTGCTCATCTTGTTGATAACGGTTGGGGCTATCCTCTATTAACTTGATAAGCTCTTGCTCAGTCTTGCATTCCTCCCAACCCGCAGAATCTTTTCGGATGATGAAAAAATCTGGTGTGTATGGATGCCGGTTACGCCGCCCATTCTTGGATAGGTAGTCAAGCTCAATAGGTATAGGTTGGTCGTAATACTCCAAAACGTTGGAATCATGCTCTAGCTCATATATTCGCGCTAACTCGTTGCGGTGTGATTCAAATTGAATGGTAAAGCCCATTTTGTGGCTAGGGTAATTGCCAACAACATTTCCCCGACGGCTCTGCACTCGACGTGAAGGAGCAGAGTTGCGAACCCCTTCAATGACGGCACGGGTTGTTTGACTAACACCAAGACTCTGACACCAGTTATCAAAACTCTTTGCGTCAAGCATACTTTGAGTCCTACTGCTCAGGAGTACGCGAAATTGGAGTACAGATGTACAGTTTTGACAATGATATCAGATTTTCTTCTGGATGGAACTATCGAAGTTTACTGTCTTTGCTTAACGAACGTAGCTGTTTTGGAAGTGGCTTAGACAAGGGCGAGCAGCGCCTTGTCGTTATCTCGCAGACTACCAGTTTTGCAGCAATCTATTGCGGATGGAAAGACATCCAATCGTCCCACGATGATGGCGATATTAAAATTTATCGCTCATCTGGCGTTACCGTCTCTGAAAACGCTCAATACCTATTTTGAATGTTGAGACCAATATGTTCATAAGTTCAAGGGCATTTCTAATCGTAAGTGATACGAATGTCATTTTCAGCACGATGAGATAGGTCTTGAACGAGCTTGAGTTCTAGGGTCAATCCATTTAATGCTCTAAACCAGTGGGTTGTACAAATATTGAATGCGGCGTTTCCAGCCGCAGATGTGAGTGAGAGATGAACAGGCTGCAGCAATTCGACTGGCATAGTGTGTATTTACAATTTGTTGATTTACTTTTTCTACATGTTTTTATGTATTCTTCCTCATCTGCCGCTTACGTGTGCCTCTTGTTTGTTGATGTTATCAATAGTTTGATCGCTCCAGTGCCGCTAGCTATTCTAATGAATTTGGCTGGAGTCATTAGCATTACGTTATTGGTAGCAGTTGATTACCTGTACGATCGCAAGTGAATTGCAACACTGATCGCGCAATTAACAAAACTAGAACATTTGCACGAGCAAGAGAATTTACAGAATAATTTTGTACTAAGCTCAAAAAGTTCCGCAAATGCCGCTCCTGAAATGATTCCGCTTCTCTTGTGGATCGGAGTAGCACAGGAGGATTTTATGAAATCGCTGTATGTTTCGCAGCAAGGTTGCTATGTGTCACTGCGACAGGATTGTGTAGTAGTAAAGCAGGGCAAGACTGTTCTGCAAGAGGCGCAGTTACCCATGCTGGAACAGATTCTTGTTTTTGGTCAGTCGCAGTTAACGACCCAGTTGATCCGGGCGTGCTTGTTTCGCAGTATTCCGATCGTCTACCTGTCACGCATGGGACGCTGCTATGGACGGGTGCTACCCGTGACGAGCGGCTATCGATCGCTGGCACGACAGCAATATGCCTTATCGGAAGAGATTCGATTGGCGATCGCGCGACAAATTGTAGTGGCAAAACTGAAGAATAGTCGAGTAATTTTGCAACGGCAGCAGCGGCGGCAGGGAAATGCGGAATTATTGGGAGCAATCACACAGTTGGCACAATTGGCGCAACAGATAGCACAAGCAACGTCGATCGAGCAGTTAATGGGGTATGAGGGGGCGGGGGCAGCAAGTTATTTTGGGGTGTTTGGCATATGCATTAATCATCCAGATTTCGTCTGGACAGGGCGATCAAAACGTCCACCAGGAGATCCGGTGAATGCTATGTTGAGTTTTGGCTATCAGGTGGTGTGGAATCATTTACTGAGTTTGATTGAGTTGCAGGGGTTAGACCCCTATGAGGCGTGCTTGCATCAGGGAAGTGAGCGTCATCCAGCGTTGGCTTCAGATTTGATTGAGGTGTTTCGAGCACCGATCGTGGATTCGCTCGTGCTGTATTTAGTGAATCGACGGATGGTGGACGCAACGGATGATTTTGACTTTCCAGCGAACGGAGGGTGCTATTTGAATGAGCTGGGGCGCAAGAAACTTTTGATGGCGTTGATTGGGCGGATGGAAGAGCAGGTGCAGACCGCGACCGGAGGAATGGCTCCGCGATGGGATGTGTTAAATCGGCAGGTAAAAATGTTCCGGCAGTTTATTACTCAGGTGTCGCTGAGATATGAGCCGTATCGGATTCGATAGGAGGCAGGATGTTGCTATATGTGGTGGCGTATGATATTCCTTGCCAGAAGCGTCGGACAAAGGCAGCAAATGTGCTGTCTGCTTATGGGCAACGGGTGCAATACAGTGTGTTTGAGTGCGTGTTGTCTCTACAACAGTTTCGTGAGTTGCGAGTGCGGTTGCAGCAGGTGGTGAAGTTGCCAGAGGATAGTGTGCGGATGTATCCGCTGTCGGGACACACGCTGGGGCAGGTTGAGATTTGGGGCGGGGTGCCGTTGACAAAGCGGCAGGGATCGATCGTGGTTTAGGGGTGCGAGGCTGAGGACAATCTTGCGGATGTGCGATTCCTTGGTTCTGAGCCTCGATGCGTTGTGCTGTGGTGCTTTCGCTGTTTTGACAAGGAGGAATTTGACGGTTATGGCTTTGATTGTGGCTGAGGTTCGCAGATGTAGGCTGGACGCCTCATGGGATTTAGCTTTAAAGTATGGGGAGTCCCCACTCGCTGGGGAAATCAGTTGAATGGAAACAAATAGACATAATATTCCATATATTTTCAATACTGTTAGGTCCCCACTCGCTGGGGAAATCAGTTGAATGGAAACTCGCGAAAACGTAAATTTTTGGAAAAGTTCAATGTTTCGTCCCCACTCGCTGGGGAAATCAGTTGAATGGAAACTGCATACTGCATTGGGAGGTGAGGTAGATCGCGTAGCTTTGCGCTGGTCCCCACTCGCTGGGGAAATCAGTTGAATGGAAACCTGCACGGAATAATTGATCGAATCGACATTGTATCCCCAGTCCCCACTCGCTGGGGAAATCAGTTGAATGGAAACGCAACCGTCTACTATGCACGAGTCCAATCTCAATCAACTAGTCCCCACTCGCTGGGGAAATCAGTTGAATGGAAACCAGAGACCCAGCTAACAGACCTAAAGAAAACATTGGTCCCCACTCGCTGGGGAAATCAGTTGAATGGAAACTGGATGGAAGCAGTATGCCAGACGATCTGAAGCAGCGTCCCCACTCGCTGGGGAAATCAGTTGAATGGAAACTCGAACATGCATGAGCATCTAGCTTTATCTAAAAAAGTCCCCACTCGCTGGGGAAATCAGTTGAATGGAAACCTTTGTTTTATTGAGTTTCATAGAAATAGAGAGAGTCGGGGGTCCCCACTCGCTGGGGAAATCAGTTGAATGGAAACTGTGATCACCACTCACACTGAAGCAAAAATCAGAAGTCCCCACTCGCTGGGGAAATCAGTTGAATGGAAACTTCTCAAGGAGATCCGCAATCATGTTTGTGATTAGTTGTCCCCACTCGCTGGGGAAATCAGTTGAATGGAAACCACGAACATCAAAGATGTAATCGTCGTAAGTCTCAAGTCCCCACTCGCTGGGGAAATCAGTTGAATGGAAACAGGAGGCGTTGCAGAGGTACGCCACAACCATGTATATCGAGTCCCCACTCGCTGGGGAAATCAGTTGAATGGAAACGGATGTGCGATCGCGTCTCAACTAAGGCGTGAGCAGTCCAAAGGGGGTCCCCACTCGCTGGGGAAATCAGTTGAATGGAAACCCAAGGGCTTACGCGATGATTTCTGCATCGATCGCTTGTCCCCACTCGCTGGGGAAATCAGTTGAATGGAAACTTTCGTCCAGGCGAGTGATCTTGACTTCATAAGCGAAGACTTCGGCGTGTCCCCACTCGCTGGGGAAATCAGTTGAATGGAAACACAAAGAGTACCACTCTTTCATTGACTACATCCTTGCGTCCCCACTCGCTGGGGAAATCAGTTGAATGGAAACCTATGTGGTTTTTGTGTTTTTAACGGTTGATTGGATCGGTCCCCACTCGCTGGGGAAATCAGTTGAATGGAAACAGCAATAGCCCGCGCCGTTGCTAAGTCGTTCTGAGTCGTCCCCACTCGCTGGGGAAATCAGTTGAATGGAAACCCACGAGGATTCGCCCCTTCGATCGCATCGTCATCACCGCGTCCCCACTCGCTGGGGAAATCAGTTGAATGGAAACAAGGCAAAGCGTTTTCGGCAAGGTTAGCGTCACCACCGGTCCCCACTCGCTGGGGAAATCAGTTGAATGGAAACATAGGGGCAGCTCTCCAGGTTGACCGGAGCGAGGGAAAGTCCCCACTCGCTGGGGAAATCAGTTGAATGGAAACCTTACCACCGCATCGCCACGCCCATTAAGAACCCAATCGAAGTCCCCACTCGCTGGGGAAATCAGTTGAATGGAAACCACTCCGCTTAAATGGCTTGATCGAATCCTTAGCACGTCCCCACTCGCTGGGGAAATCAGTTGAATGGAAACTGATATTTCCAGTAGTTGAGTTGTATTGAAACATTGTCCCCACTCGTTGGGGAAATCAATTGAATGGAAACCAAAGGGGATCGCGAGAACGTCAGCGACAATCAAGGCTAGTCAGGTTAGAACTTTGAGAAAATTAAAGGTTTTACACTGAATTCAAGCTTGAGTACAGGTGATACACAATATCAAACCTAGTGGATGTTGAAGGATTTGCTGCGTTTGTAGTTTCACTGTTTGAAGTAAGTAGGTTGCCATAGAAAGATATAAAATAGCTGGAGTATTAATCATCCTTGCTATCAAGATGCCTGCTCCATTACGAGTTGAGTTAACCATTGAAGAAGACACCACCTTACGAGAACTGAGTTTAGCCACAGAAGTACCCCGTCGAACTCGCCAACGAGCAATGGCCGTGCGCCTCAACAGTACCGGATGGAGTGTAGGACAAATTGCCCAACACTTACAAATGCACGAGCATAGCGTACGACGTGCGATTCGACAGTGGCAGACGGTCGGGCTCTATGGACTGTGGGAGAAGCGGCGACCAGGACGGCAACGCCACTGGCAACAGGAGGATGTTAAAGCCGTTGAGCAATGGTTGCAGGAAGAGCGCAGTTACACCAGTTTGCAACTGTGTCCTCAAGGGGTGACAGCGAAGCTAGAAGTTAGACAGAATGCCGGATGAGGGATGTGAAAAGCAGAAAAAAAGGGTAAATCTCGGATTCACCCTCGCATTTAATCATATGTTGCCTCAATTTTACCAAGCCTGTGTGCAAGCGCAGCTTTCTCAAGCTCAATTTATCACTCTCCAAATGCTGGTCGAACTGTTGCAGAGAGAACGATGCATCACGCTCGAACGTTTAGCGATGCTGTTTGCCCAACCAATTCAGTTTGAGAGCCGCCGTCGCAACTTGCAGCGATTCCTTAGTTTGCCACCACTGCAACCCAAGGCGATGTGGTTTCCTATCGTGAAGCATTGGGTCAAGCAACAATACGGACGGGGTAAACAGCTTTGCTTAGCGATTGACCGGACCCAATGGCAAGACCATAACCTGCTGATGGTCAGTTTGATTCACGGCAAACGGGCCATTCCGTTGTACTGGCGCTTGCTCGATAAGCAGGGGCAGAGTAATCTTGACGAGCAGAAATCGGTCATCGCTCCGGTCTTGCGACTGTTGCACGGCTACCGACTGGTGTTACTCGGAGACCGTGAATTTCATTCAATTGCGCTGGCGGCTTGGTGCGTGCGTCAACGCATTGGCTTTGTCTTTCGCTTACCGAAAAGCACAACCGTCAAAACAGCCGAGAACAGTGACTTCGAGCGATTGGATGCCTTGCCCCAGTCTCCTGGCACAACGCAATTCCATGTTCAGCTCCAAGTTACGCAGAAAACCGGCTTTGGCAAACATAACCTTGCCCTGCGGTGGAAACGTCAACATCGCTCTGACAAAGCAAATGAAGTTTGGTACTTGCTCACCAACCTCGAAACCGCTGAAGCGGCCCTCAAACGCTATGCTTTACGCTTCCGCATTGAGGGGATGTTCAAAGACTTCAAATCCGGTGGCTACGACATGGAACACTGCCACGTCAATCACGAACGCTTTTTAGCCCTGCTAGGGTTGATCGCTATCGCCTATACGATCTCGACTGAGCGAGGCACTCGCATTCGTCGTCAACACGTCCAACAGTATGTCGCTCGCGTCAACTCAAATCGCCGCATTCGGCAACACAGTAATTTTTGGATAGGCTTGTACGGAACGCTGTGGATTGACGCGATGGATGCGTGGTCAGTCTGGGCAGAGCGGTTGATGCGACTTAAACCGCAAAAGCGCTCTTTTTTCCTGCGAGGATTACGGGCGCTTTCCCTCATCCAGTCCGCTTTCTAGCCGCGCTGTCACCCCTTGAGAACTGTGTCACAAGTTAGCCAATGAACGCCATGTTCACTTGAGCCAGCGCACCATGAGCCGCTTGCTGCAAAAAAGGGGTTCCGTTGGAAACGATTACGCTACAGCCCTCCACAGCCCGAACAGCCAGAGTATGTGAAGTCCAAACGGGCGGACTGGGAGATGCTCAAGCAATGGGAAGCTGAAGGACTAGTGCGACTGGTGTATCTGGATGAAAGTGGGTTTGAAAAGAGCAGCCCCTTGACATACAGCTATGTCCGGCAAGGACAACAGCACCGGATTGTTAAACCGCATGGTCGAGGTCGCCGCATCAGCCTACTTGGGTTTTGGCAACCGGGACAGCAGTTTGACTACGGCATGGTCGTGGGTGGGTTCAACAGCGAACGCTACTTGACTTTGATGCACTGGCAAGCCGAACGAGCCAAAGCTCACTGGCAAGCGACCGGACAAATCACAGTGATTGTCCAAGATGGCGCCTCGTTTCACCGCTCAAAGGTGGTGCAAGCCTATTGGCAACAATGGCAGGAGATGGGCTTATTCATCTTTTTCTTACCGCCGTATTCACCCCAGATGAATCGAATTGAAGATGAATGGTTGCATCTCAAGCGGCATGAACTGTGTTCTCAGTTGTTTGAGCATGAGTATGATTTGGCAATCACGCTGATGGAACTCATTGAGCAACGAGGTCAAAGGCGTGGGTATCCCGTTGAACGTTTTATATTTAATTCTGGCTAGCTACTTATCAGACAGTAACTCTTCCTGCGAAAGTCATAGCTCTTTCAGCAACGCTCATTCAGATTTTCCTGTAAAGTGTACCGGGTCACTAACTTAGCAATCGCTTGCTGATGCTTCTCAACTAAGGTTGGCGGTGACAGCACCTGTGCGTTCTCCATGTGCCGAAACACCCAAAAGCTGAACTCGTTCAGCGATCGCTCTGGTAACTTCACCACATAGTCCACATAAGCAGGCTCACCTGTTTTCTCATCATTGGGTCCAGGCAGAATCTTTTGCTTGATATGTCGGCGCTCTCCCTCTTGAATGAATCGAGAAGTAGGAGCAAAGAAGCGGACCTTCACTGGGAGCAGAGGCAGCGTCCCTTGTCGTTCCATTTGTTGTTCATCAGGATTTCCCAAATTTAATCCCCAGCCGTTTCTCAGAAGCTGATGAGTAACTTGTAAGCTTCGGTGCTGTGCTTCCAATCCACGTCCAGTAGCATCCAGAATTCTTAGATATTGTGTGAACCGATCCAGCCGAGAAATAGCTAGATGTCCGTTGGAAACATCTTCCATGACGAGATACCAGGCAACGTCATAGTAAAGCAATTGCAGTGGATAGACTTGGCGGTAGCTAACTTTTCCAGCGTAAAGGTTGCGGGACAGGTAAATCTCAATTGGTAAGCCCTGGACGATCGCCCGTTCCAGCGTCTCCAGATCGTGAAAGAGTGTGTTCCGGTTCTCCTGCTTACGCAGCATTTCATCCGGGTCTGTATGGACGATCGCTCGGTTGAAATGCGCCCGCACAGGATAAAACAACTGTCCTTGACTTTCCAGATTGAGCCGCTTGAACCGTTGGCTGAGGGTCTGGTATAGCCGCCTTACCTGGGCGTCACCCTGATAGGTGGCTTGAGATGCAAGTGCATTGAGCACCAACGGTAAGTCTTCCTGTGCCATCGCCCCCGTACCTAGGTAATAGCCCCAGTCATAGCGGTTGCGATCAAGAACACCGTAGTGCCGTAGGGTTGCCAGGTCCTTGCGTAGCGTCGGCAAGGCACAGGCAGAGAAAGGAATGCCCACGGCTTGGGCAGTGCTCTGCATGTGTTGATGCAAGTCTTCCAGGGCATCCTGATGGGGAGCTTGTTTGGCATCCCGACTGCTTACTCCTGGGTGCTTGATCAGGGTAGTGAGCAATACCATCAGGCGATCGAAGGCTGCTTGGTCAGAATAAGGATGAATAACAGGCTTTTTTGCCATAAGAATTGTCAAGCAAAATAAAATATTGATCTTTTATTTATCTAGTCTTCGTGATGTCATGTAGATAAAGTTCCCAGCTTTTTTAATAAAGGAGCAATGAATATTTGTTTTCTTTAGGATTTGGCTGGGAACCCTCGCTATAGTCGTACTGCAATGGTGTCGCCGCTAAGGAGTGTTCGCCTGTGTCTGCTGAGTCTGCTTCTCAATACACTGTTATCAGCTTTGCCCCAGTTCAAGGCTTCATCGAAAAGTCGCGTAAACTCCGAGATTTGTTCGGTGCCTCGCTAATTCTGTCCTACTTGAGTTTCAAATTGGTTGAAGAAGCTGAACAGGTGCTAGGAAAAGGAAGTGTTATTTCTCCTGGTCTGATTCGTGTTCAAGAAGGGATGCCTAACCGAATTCTGGTGAAAGGACACCTCACCCGGGAAATTGTGCAAAATACGCTGTTAAGAGAATGGCAAGAAATTTTGAGAATTTGTCGCGAGTGGGTCGAAGACAACATCGGTATCCCAAAAAACCAGTATTTTTGGTCGCAGACGGACGATCAAATCGGCAAGCAAAAAGGTGAGTGGGAACGCTGGGGCAGCCATGCTTGGGAAGTATTTGTGGGATGGGGCAAAAACAATCCTGATGATTCTACTGAAAGCACGATTAAAGCGGCGATGGAGGACTTAGAAACTCGCAAGTTGAAGCGCGATTGGACAGGGATTAACTGGATTGGCGAAAGTTCTAGTTTAAGTGGAACGGACGCGATCGCCTGGCATTGTCTTGGTAGAGAACACCTAACTCCGGGGCGAGCACTCACACCAGATGAAAAAGAGGAGATGGAACTCTTTTATTACCGTCTTGCCTGGAGATTAGATAACCCAGATAGGCTAGTTAAACCGCCGTTTCCAGACCTTAAAAAGTTAAAAGAAATTGAAAACTCTAATCAAGACAATTTTGGTAAATATGTTGCACCTAACGAAAGACTGAGTGTTCCAGAGTTGGTAAAGCGATTAGTGACCTATGAAGCGATCGCTGATGCAATTGGAATACTCTCCTTGGAAAAAGGATTTACTGAGATCGCACGAATGCCTGAAATAGGTATGGAAAAAGGGCGATGGACCGGATGGTTCATGGGTGATGGTGACGAAGTTGGTAAGAAGCTTAAAAAACTCACTGGCGACCAGGGAGATGAACACCTTCAGCAGTTTAGTTTGGCGATGCGTGAGTGGGGGGGGACGTTTAAGCAGAAATTTTCTCAGGACCTAGGACGAGTCATCTATGCGGGTGGGGATGACTTCTTAGGAGTGCTGTATCGAAGTAAACGCGATCAACCCATTGAACCGTTAGAGGCATTCCAATGGTTACGGGAACTGCCTGATGAATGGAAAAATCTTCAAGCTGACTTACAAGAAGCTTTGCATCTCAAAATGACATTCAGTGTTGGATTTGTCTGGGCCGGGCATAGCGTCCCCCAGCGAGACATTTTGCAGCACTGCCGAGAAGCTGAGAAACACGCTAAGAGTTTAGGGCGCGATCGCGTCACGATTCGAGTTGTTTTCAATAGTGGTCAGTATGTGCAATGGACCTGTCCTTGGGCACATTTGCAAATCATTGAGCGCTACAGCGATCGCATTGGTGGTAAAAACTGGGCACATCTTTACAACGATTGGGCACATCTCAAATCACGTCGCGCAATTCAGTTCCGCGAGATCAATAACAACTCAATTGATCGAGATTTGGCACTAGCAATGCTTGATCTCTACTTTGGTGACCTGGGACAAGAAATCCAGACAGCCAAAGAGAAGGAAAACCAGTGGAAAGCGATCGCAGGTGATAACAGTGATGCTGCTGTTGTGCAGTGGATCAATGATTTAGTACAGGTGGGATGGCAGTTATGTTCAAATACTTAGTCATTGTTTCGCCCTTAGGTTTTCTCTACGGCAGTGCTGGGGCATTTTTGTCTCCTGAAAACTTGGTTGGGCGATCAGGAGCGAAATTTCCTCCAGATGCTGCAACCTTGGCAGGGCTTTTTTTCAGTGAAAATAAACATAATGAAATTGCTGCCCATGACAAGCTCAAGCATGAGCTGTTCATCTCAGGACCTTTTTGGGCAAAGCAAGATGACCCAGAAGCCTTCTATGTGCCGACCCCACGCCATCGAATTATTGGAGAAGGTAAAGACGATGAGTGGAAACTAACTGCTCAACGGCAATGGGAGCGAGATCCAAAAAAACAAGATATTGAAGGGGAATATCGCTGGCAAAGCATTGATGCATGGCGGCGCAAGACCTCAGATATTCGGAAGAATCATGAAATGAGCCATGCACCGTGGGAATATGTATCGTTTCTACATCCACAGATGAAGTCTGATGAGCGACATGTTTTGCCAAAGCATGGTCTATTTCTAGAAAACGCTGTGCAGATGGATGAAGGCTTTTGCTTAGTTTATCTATCAACCTATGCACTGCCGGATGGTTGGTATCGCTTTGGCGGAGAAGGGCACATGGTAGAAATTTGCTGCCAGGAAATCTCCTCAGAGAGCACGGTTCATCAATTGCTCACTACCAAAATTCAGAAAGCCTGTGCTCTGATTTCACCTGGAGTTTGGGGGTCCAACCATTTGTCCCATCGTTATCCCAAGCATTCTGAATTTCCGAATCAGGGGATGAAGATGCTGACAGATAAGCCTATTCCATATCGTTACCGTATTGGTCAGCGCTCAACCGAGCGAGGCAGATTAGGGCGTGGGCGCTATGCCGTACCACCGGGAACAGTCTACGTGTTCAAGAAACCACTAGACAAAACCTGGTGGGAATTCCCAGAAGACTGGTTTCCAAGAGAAGGCTTACCGCTCAAGCATTTGGGTTGTGGGCTATGCCTTCCTGTTGAAATTGATGGTGTTGCATAAGGAGAATAGCTATGTACAAGCGAGCCTACGGAATTATTGAAGCTCTCGCGCCACTGCATGTGGGGGCGACAGCAGGGGAAGAAAGCGGCAACCTCAATCTGATTTTTCGAGATCAATTTACGCAAACGGGCATTATTCCCGGTAGCTCCATTCGAGGTCGGTTTCGCTCAGAAATGCGGCGTGGCAAAGGCGGCGAGAGCTTCTGGTACGGTGCTCCGGCAGAAACGGGTGAATCAGATTCAACAACGGAATCGGTGGTGAAGTTTGAGTACGCATCGCTGCTATGGTTGCCCGTATTTTGTCCGGGGCAGCCCGTCGTATGGGTCAGTTGCCCAAAACTGCTGAAACGTTATCAGCGTATTGTGGGCGGTGAACTTAAAAACACCAGGATACCTGAGAAGTACACCGGGTCATCAACCCTCAAACCACTCAACGTAGAAGGTAAAAAGAAGCTCTTTTTCAACTTTGGATTTCTGGAGTTGAAGGAAACAAAGGATTTAAAAGCCTGGTTTCCCAATGGTGAAGAACTATCTGCTGTGGTAGTTGGCGACGACGAAATCGGCATGATTCACGACATGGCGCTGTATCGTCAAAGTCGAGTGCGGCTGAAGGACGACGAAAAGCGGGTGGATGGCGGCGGATTCTTTAATACCGAAGCTTTACCCGAAGGAACAATTATGGTCTTCCCGATCGCCGTTCGAGACACTGAAGCGAAAGATTCCTGGAAGCCCTTTGGAGACGGAAATCAGAGTGGCGAAATTTACCTGGGTGGATTGGAGTCGATTGGGTTTGGCAATTGTCAAATTACGCTCAAGGGCGAAGGAGTAGCCGCATGACTTGGAAGCTATACGAAATCGATCGGGTTGCCCAGGAATTAACACTGAAGTTTCGAGATCAAGATGTTTTAGGCGAGAGCCACAAGATGCGAGCTACCACTGCTTACGGTCTAGAGCGTTTCTGGGGGGAACATTTACGCTTGTCTCAGAAAGAAAAAGACAAATCAGATTTCTGGAAAGCAACATGGGATGCACTATGCAAAATCATGAAGCAAGCTGGGGTTAGCATTCCTAATGACAAAGTGACTGGTGATACGCGCTCCATTCAAGCTATGTCAGAGAAGCTATGGGCATTTGATATTGAACAGCGTAAAATTGCCCTGGCAATTCTCATCGAGCTTTGTGACAGCTTGGTTTGGTGGACGCAACGCTACAAGAAGCCTAACAACGGGAGATAATTCACCATGCCAGATCATGATTACGTGCCATTGATGTTTCAGGCACAGGTGGGTGGACGATCGCAAATTCAGCGATTGATTCCCAGTCAAAAAGCCGATCAGCAAGCCTACGACTGGGCGCAGCAATGGCAAGAAGCCTGTGACCAGAAAACCATTCCACAGTTTGAATCGCATATTCAAACTCGTAGATATCAATTCACCTGGCGCATGGTGACCAACAGTGGTCAGGATGCTGGAGTGATCCGTCCAGTCATTGGAGAACGGGGCTGGGCTTACTTTCCTGGTTCCAGTATGAAAGGTGCGTTTCTAAGAGCCTGTAAGCACCTTTGCCCTGCTGACGAGGCGCTGTATTTCTGTGGCGGAAAGGGTAAAGATGGAGAACTGCATCCTGGTATACTGCGCTTTCATGGGGGATACCCCAACGATGCTGAATGGTTGACTGACACACTTGTAGATGTGGTGCATCCCCAAGAAGATTGGCAAGGCAAAAATCAAGGAAATCACAGCGCATTCATCCAAATTTCTCTGCATCAACCAACCTTTGTGTTTGGAATTTCCAGTACAAAAGTGTTAACCAATGATCAATGGGAAATGGTCTGGAAAGTATGGCAAACTGCGCTAGAGCAAGGGATCGGTTCACGAGTCAGTGCCGGCTATGGTCAGATTGCAACCCACAGTGGCAACAAGCTAGTGAGCTTTGGACTGTCGGGTGAAGGGCAGGCATCCAAACTGATCAATGGGCAGGGTGAATTCCGTCCTAATATCTTCAAAGCGGCTCTGCGCGGGCATACCCGACGCTTATTTAACGGCATCACCGATGAAAGGACGGCTGACAAGATAACCAAGGTGTTATGGGGCGGTATTGGTAAGGGTGAAGATGCCACTGTCGGACTGCTAGGAATTTCATTTAGCGCGCCGGATCTAGAGTTAGAGGAATGGCGATCGCCCATTAATCGCAACAATGTGGCACCCATCTATGAAACAGGGGATGCCATTCTGGATGTGCTATTGATGAAATCTGATCTTGGACAAGAGCAACGAGACGAATTAAAACAGTTCACGATTCGACTCATGAAATTTGCCTTGTTGTTGGGAGGCTTTGGCAAATCCTGGCGACGGGCTTATCATCCCCGTTTCTTTTCTGACTATGAGCGGCAGATGATTGGTTGCCATTGGCAATTCACAAGGCGTTCCTTTCCTCTTTACATTCCGTTTAGAGAGGATTTGGCATCAATCACTAAATTCCTAGAGTCTTTCCATGACAAGGCTAGAGAATTTTCTTGGTTGCAAAAAACTGCAAATCTAGGGAAGCCAACGCCTGAAATTCGGGAAGCTTGGCATCAAGACAATGTGCAAGTGTGGGGACGACTAGCAGAAGATGAAGAAGATAGTCTTGCGATTGATTGGCTGCACCAGCCCTACAAGCAAGGACTTTCAATTAAACAGTCTGAACTCACAGGGAAAATGGGTCAGATTGGTCGGCTGTGGCATCGGATGTATCCCAAATTCCGTAAAACTCAGAACCAAGAGGGTAAAGATGTTTGGAAGAACACCGGACAATATGCTGAACTACTAACGATTTTCCCCAATGTTACGGGAAATGAGAAGGAACAAGAAACGGCAAGAAGTTTCCTTCGATTCCTGGATCAAGAAACCGAATTTAAGCGACTGTGGTAAAGGATCAATCATGGATGTTTGGTTAGTGACAACTGGAAGTAGTGATGTTCAGTTGATCAACGATGAAGATTGGAGTGATTGGTATCAGGCAATCAAGAAATCACTTCTTAGAGTGCCATTTAAACCAACGAGAGCAATCAACGATAGTGGAGAACCCTATCGGTTGCCTGCACGAGTACTTGGTATTGCTTACGATCTCTTGCCGGATGAAGTACAGCCGATATTGATGCTTCCACTCTTGCAAGACTTTACGCAGGAATTGAAAGCTCGGGAGGTTGTGATCGACCAGATTATTGTTCTCATGAGCGATCAAGAGAATATTTTCACCGAAGCCGATCGCGAAACAAAACGGTGTCCCTATTGGCAAGATACCTGTCAGCTTTATCCAATTTTAGAGGGTTATTTCCATCAGCAGTTTCCGGATGCGATTGTTACACCACTTATACTCAAACCACAGCTTTCTGAGCGGGGTTTAGATGATTGGGATGCCGTTTTGGGTTTAGTGCAGCAAGAAATCAGAAGCTTAGAATTTAAGACTGAACCGCAGGCTATCTATGTAAGCCATCAGGCAGGTACTCCAGCTATTTCTTCGGCTGTGCAGTTTTCAAGTTTGGCGAGGTTTGGCGATCGCACCCGATTTTTGGTGAGCAGTGAGCAAAGTATCAGACCTTCAGAAATTTTGCCAAGTTCATCTTATCTCAAGGGAATTCGCTTGCAAGAAGCAAGAACCCTACTTAATCGTCATGATTATACAGGTGTGCAAGCACTGATTGAACCCTACCTGAAAGACGATCACACGCGAATTCTACTAAAGGCGGCAATTCAGTGGAATTTTGCCAAATTTGATGAGTTTGTAAATGAGTTGCAGAAGTTGTCAGATCAAGAACTTGCTCAGGAGCTAAAGGAGCGATCGCAGCCTTGGTGGTGGACTGCCTATGAAGCGGCTTATTTGGCTTGGATACGTTTAGAGCAAGGCAACACTGTTGAGGCATTTTTCCATAGTTTTCGATCTATTGAAGGAGCATTTTCAAATTGGGGCAAGAAAGTATTTTATGAGTACATTGAAATTGAAAATGATAGAGCCTTTCTACAGCCTTCGATCCTTGAATCTCCTAATGACTATTTTAAAGACGCAAAATTCAAACAGGACGGTACTACGCCTAAAAATAGCCTTGCTAAGCTAAAGCAAAAGCTTTTAACTTTAGCGGAGAAACTTAAAAATATTGGAGAAAAGGATCAAAAGCCAAAAGGCATACTTCTTTTCGGTGAAGACTTATATATTTTATTCAGATCTCAAAAGCTTGATTATGAATTATCAGGTTTGAATCGATTTTGGAACTCAGAAGATGGAATTGGAGAAAAGCGCAATAAGAATTTTCATCAATTGCAAGGCTTGTCACAAGCTGAACTACTAAAAGACTGGGAAGTGGATGATCCAATTGGTTGGGAAAAGCGAATTCTGACGTATCTCAATTTCATTGCAAAGGCAGATCTCCCTAAAGAGTTTGAATCTTTAGAAGAAGCCAGTTTGATGGCGATCGTGCATCAAAAATTGAAAGATGCAATCACCGAACTCTAGTCTTCTAGGCGATCGCGCCTCCTGAATTACCTAGCTGTAACTGGGTTTGACAAAAGCTTCAAACCCAAAAAATCAATGACCTGCATGGCTATGGCAAGCATCATTCTTTCGTTTGTGGGGAATCAAGATCCATTTTCTGACAACACTGAGCAGGAAGGATCGATCGTTTCTCTAGTCAATCATCTACTGGCTGAGCAACACACCATTAGTCGAGTCATTTTGCTCCATACTGCGACAACAGAGCAACGAGCGAGCGATACCAAAACATGGTTGACTGCTACACCTGCGAATTTACTCGCATCCTCGATCGCGATTCTTCCAGTCGATGAGTCTCTTTCTGAAGATCCGGTTAATTTGCTGCTGGCAGTTCAAGCAGCCCGACAAGGAATCGAATTAGCGCTGCCGTATCTCGGTCTACAAGACACATTGGAGTTTAACGCCTCCTCAGGGACGCCCGTGATGAAGTCGGCTTGGAGTACGTTGCAAGCGGCGGGTTATGCTCCGCAAAGCCATGTTTGGCAAGTGCGGAACCCCAAGGAGATGCGAGCCGGTCAGCCGAGAGTGTTCAAAACGGATGTGAATACGTTGAAGAACGAGTTTGACCTAAAGGTGATTCAGCGCCAAATCCAGGACTATAACTACAGTGGTGCTTTGATCACCCTGAATGCTAGTCAGCTTGCTACAGAGGTCATTACTGCTTTGTTGCAGTATGGGTACTACCGCATTTCGTTCGACTTTGATCAAGCCCATTCTTGTTTAGGTGCGGTTGCAGATCGGGTTGATTGCCGATGGCTGCAAGAAATTGCTCTCCTACGGCAGAAGGATACTAAAGCATTACTGCAAGAAGTCTATTTCAATGCGCTAATTCGGCTGAAAGGGCAGAAATACTCGGATTTCTTGATCAGCGTGTTCAGATTACAAGAGCAGGTTTTGTACTTTTTGGTACAGGACAAACTAGGGTTGCAGGTGTCAGGCAAGCGATCGCAGCAGATGCAGTCTTGGCAAGCCATTAAACAGATAGATCAAGGGAACCTCTATCAGCATTTGCAGAAGTATACGTTGCCTAGAGGAGATAGGCTGAACGTTGATCAGTCGGTTAATCGCTATACGCTGTTAGCAATTTTGGAGTATTACCCACAGTTTGCGTCGTTGATTCCCTTGATTCAAGGGTTGAATCAGTATTGTGATCTTCGCAACGACTCGGTGCATGGATTTGTAGGCGTCTCATACCTTGAAGACGAAGCAACGGTGTTAACGACTTTGAGCAAGTTAATGAAACAGGTAACAGGGGTTTCTAAGAGCAATCCCCTCGATCTCCTAAACGAACACATTTGCAATCTCCTTGATCTCACTTTTCAGCCCTACTAACTTCTCAGCTCCTCCACCTGCCGATCGGAAACGGTGAACATCAGAGTGTATTCTGCGTTGCCCCCTTAATACCTGGAGACCATTAATGTACCTTACTCCTCGCTCTGCCCAAGTGCGGAACCTTTCTACTGCCGCCGTCAACGGAACAATCACGCTGATTATTTTGCTGATTGCGCCGCTTGGGCTAGCAGCGGTAATCATTAACACGCTGCTCGTTACGATCGCGTCCTACGTTACCGCAACAGCTGCTGATCGCATTGTTCGGTATCTGATGACTGACTCGCAGCAAATCGAGTTGCTAAGAACTACTCGTTCCCAGCTTCAGCGTCGAACAGAGTTCGACAGAAATGATATTGATCGCCGTTAATGGATCGGTGATCGCTCACCAAAACAGACTACTCGATTGAAACCTTCTTCCTGGCTCATCCTCCTGTGCGAACTCTCTACGTTTCTCAACAAGGCTGTTATTTGTCGCTCAAACAAGAACAGGTCATTATCAAGCAGGGGCAAGCAATCCTGGATCAGGTGCAGCTTCCCCTACTAGAACAGATTCTGATTTTTGGTCAATCCCAAGTGACGACTCAGGTAATCCGGGCGTGCTTGCAACAGGATGTCCCGATCGCTTACTTGTCGCGTATGGGGTACTGTTATGGCAAAATCTTGCCTGTCGAGCGGGGCTACCGCCATCCGTCGCGCGAGCAACAACAATTGCTAGCAGCAGAGCGGCTTGGGGTGGCGCGAACGATTGTCCAAGCAAAGCTAAAAAACTGTCGGGTGCTGCTACTGCGGCAACAGCGCCGTAAAGGGTCAGCCGCAATAACTCTCGCTATTCAAAGTCTAGAATATTTGATTCAGCAGGCAGGTCAGGCCGATAGGATAGAGCGACTGATGGGGCTGGAGGGAGCAGGGGCGGCTAGCTATTTCTCTGCGTTTGGAGATTGTTTAAGCGGAGATGGGTTTGTGTTTACAGCTCGTTCTCGTCGTCCTCCTGGCAATCTAGTAAATGCCATGCTCAGTTTTGGCTATCAACTGCTCTGGAACCATCTGCTGAGTTTGATTGAGCTGTGGGGGCTTGATCCGTACCATGCCTGTTTGCACCAAGGATCTGAGCGTCATGCGGCGCTGGCTTCTGATTTGATTGAGGAGGCACCGATCGTGGATTCGCTGGTGTTGTATTTGGTGAATCGAGGCGTTGTGAACGTTGAGCAGGATTTTGACTATCACGATGGGGGTTGTTATCTCAATGACGGTGGGCGTAGGAAGTACCTGCGGGCATTTTTGCAACGGATGGAGGAACACCTCAAAATCGATGATCAAGAACAGCCTCGATGGGATTTACTCACTCAGCAGGTGAAGGCATACAAGCAGTTTGTCTATGACCCGACTAGAGCCTATTCTCCCTATCTCATCCGTTAATCTTTAATGCTCGCTATCTATACTCATGCTGCTTTATGTCGTCACGTATGATATTCCCTGCGATAAGCGTCGCAAGAAGGTTGCTGATCTGTTGGAAGGCTATGGGCGACGAGTGCAGTACAGTGTGTTTGAATGTGTTCTTACGCCCGAAAAATATGGCGAACTACGCCGTCGCTTGAAGAAACGGGTGAAGGATGAGGAAGATAGCCTCAGGTTTTACCCGCTGTCGCGCCACACGCTAGCTCAGGTGGAGGTTTGGGGTGGTTTGCCAGTGGTGCAAGTGCCGGGATCGGTAATCATTTAGGTGATCATTTAATTGATAGGTGCGAGGGATAAGGAAAATGGCGGAAGTGCTTGATCGAGGGTTGCAACCCTCGATGTTTTTCTGGGTAAGGGTTTTATGAAATTGGATGAGCTACAAGTTGCAAACTTGCCGTGTTCAGAATGAATCCCTCGCAAACTGCTTCTGGACAACGCTTGGGGTGTGGGTTTCAATAGAGGCAGTCCCCACTCGCTGGGGAAACCACTTGAATGGAAACGCATATTTAAGCGGAGAGTGCAAGCGTAAATCTGGGGTCCCCACTCGCTGGGGAAACCACTTGAATGGAAACACTATTACGCTTTGTGGGGACTAATACTGATATAAGTCCCCACTCGCTGGGGAAACCACTTGAATGGAAACTATATGAGAGGCTCTGGGTTGATTGCAACCCATTTACGTCCCCACTCGCTGGGGAAACCACTTGAATGGAAACTATTGGATTCCTGATAGAAAAGGAGAAGGAGTTTACTTTTTAGGTCCCCACTCGCTGGGGAAACCACTTGAATGGAAACCCATCCGTGTGTATGACCCACTCTGCGCCTAGCTCAGGCTTAGCGGGCTTGGTCCCCACTCGCTGGGGAAACCACTTGAATGGAAACTCCAAAAGTCTCGTAAACCTTCCATTGACCGTTCTCTAGGTATTGAAGTCCCCACTCGCTGGGGAAACCACTTGAATGGAAACCCTCAACCTTCTCAACCCAAGCAGCAAGAGACTTCTCCTGTTCCAGTCCCCACTCGCTGGGGAAACCACTTGAATGGAAACTCGTGCAACCTGACTTTGCAGAATGATTCGACACCGTGTTTTAGTCCCCACTCGCTGGGGAAACCACTTGAATGGAAACAACAAATGCCCGCATCGTCAAGATTGCAGGGAATGTTCTGTCCCCATTCGCTGGGGAAACCACTTGAATGGAAACAAAACCAGTGCGTGCCACAGCGTATACCAGGCTCGATTGTCCCCACTCGCTGGGGAAACCACTTGAATGGAAACCTGAGGAGAGCGATAGCGCCAATGCGAAGGGCGAGCAAGGAGTCCCCACTCGCTGGGGAAACCACTTGAATGGAAACTTGATGCCGTCTACGGTTTCAACTCCTAGAACGGATTTCGCAAGTCCCCACTCGCTGGGGAAACCACTTGAATGGAAACAGGGAGTTTAGCTTCGGCGCAAAGTATTCAATTAGGTCCCCACTCGCTGGGGAAACCACTTGAATGGAAACTTTTTAACTCACTGATAGCAGACTTAAACAATTCTGGTCCCCACTCGCTGGGGAAACCACTTGAATGGAAACAGCGAAGACGAAGCTCTAGAAACATTCATGTACTCAAGTCCCCACTCGTTGGGGAAACCACTTGAATGGAAACTTCTTCTGGCGACAGCGATCGCGTCGGCGTTTTGATTTGTCCCCACTCGCTGGGGAAACCACTTGAATGGAAACTTGTGAACCGCAATACATAGGGCAAGGATGATCGAGTCCCCACTCGCTGGGGAAACCACTTGAATGGAAACTTTGTGTGATTTATCGAAAGTTGTTTGTACCCCAAGTCCTCACTCGCTGGGGAAACCACTTGAATGGAAACCGCCGGTAGAATGCACAACCTAACCGCATTGACAGGGTCCCCACTCGCTGGGGAAACCACTTGAATGGAAACAATCATCTGAGTATCCTTGTGTAATATTTACATTTTGATCCCCACTCGCTGGGGAAACCGCTTGAATGGAAACAAATTACTGTAAGCCGGAAGCAGGGCGAAATCCAGAGGAGTCCCCACTCGCTGAGGAAACCACTTGAATGGAAACATCTTCACCAATGTCTTCAAGATGCATGTCGCATAGTGTCCCCACTCGCTGGGGAAACCACTTGAATGGAAACATCCGTTGTATTCCGCAAGCTTTGATCGTATCCCGGAGTCGTCCCCACTCGCTGGGGAAACCACTTGAATGGAAACCGATTCCGTCAATCGCGAGATTCTGAGTTGTGGGTCCCCACTCGCTGGGGAAACCACTTGAATGGAAACATCCTGAACAAATAATAAAAAGTGAGATTTAACAAGTCCCCACTCGCTGGGGAAACCACTTGAATGGAAACTCAAGAGAGTGGATGTTTGACTGGTAGTGTCCGGCTTTAGTCCCCACTCGCTGGGGAAACCACTTGAATGGAAACCCAGCAATCGAGAAGCATGTGTTACCTGTAGCCTCAACCCCGTCCCCACTCGCTGGGGAAACCACTTGAATGGAAACAGTCAAATTGGAGTTAATCATCTGAGTATCCTTTTGTGTGTGTCCCCACTCGCTGGGGAAACCACTTGAATGGAAACGTGAAGCTGAAGGCGCTCCTGCTGAAGGAGCAGCGCCGTCCCCACTCGCTGGGGAAACCACTTGAATGGAAACTCGCTCAAAGGCGCTTTTCTTTGCAGCCGCGATCGCCGTTTCGGGTCCCCACTCGCTGGGGAAACCACTTGAATGGAAACCTAGCTTGGCTAGCGGTACGCCAACCGATTGAGCGATGAGGTCCCCACTCGCTGGGGAAACCACTTGAATGGAAACAAAGTACCATCATCATTAACCCATACTGACTGTGAAGTCCCCACTCGCTGGGGAAACCACTTGAATGGAAACCAAAGACAACAATGTTGCCGTACATCTTCTTGATTGGGTCCCCACTCGCTGGGGAAACCACTTGAATGGAAACTCGATAAAGGACGGCGCGGGCGGCGCAAATAAAGGCGTCCCCACTCGCTGGGGAAACCACTTGAATGGAAACAAGTTCTTCAACGTCACGCAGTCAAGTGACGTAATCTCACACGCGTCCCCACTCGCTGGGGAAACCACTTGAATGGAAACTTGATGGCTCCTACGGCGTTCTGAACCTCGACTGATTGTTTAGCCAGTACGTCCCCACTCGTTGGGGAAACCACTTGAATGGAAACCAGCAAAAGCGAATTGAGTTCTAGCACATCCCCTCGGTAGGTCCTCACTCGCTGGGGAAACCACTTGAATGGAAACAACTTTCCGTTTAGCCATTCAATTATCATGGTTCGGGTCCCCACTCGCTGGGGAAACCACTTGAATGGAAACTGTAGCAGACTGTTGAGCGCTCGCTTTCAACGCCGTGTCCCCACTCGCTGGGGAAACCGCTTTAATGGAAACTTCTGCAATTAGAGCAAATGCAGGCATAGAGAAACCTAGGTCCCCACTCGTTGGGGAAACCGATTGAATGGAAACTTGAAGATGACAACTTGACCCTCAAACTGAGTCGTGATGATGTTGGTTCCCACTCGTTGGGGAAACCACTTGAATGGAAACTCGAAGTCGCTGTTGTCTAATAAACGAGGTTTTTTACCTTAATGGCATATTTGATTGGTGTAGAAGCCTTTCCTCAGAGAGCACCCTAATTTCCTGTAAAGAAGGATTGCAAATCATCTGAGTATCGTCTGCTGCTTTCCCAAAGGAACTGCTAGCCGCTAGGCATACATGAAGATAAGTAATGTTTAGAAATGGTGAGAGTCGTTATAAAGAACCTGATATTACCGCTTCTAAAACTAAAACTACCGAATCTAGAACCCTACTGGAGCGATTTACGCCTGTTCCGCATCCACCCGCTTTAGATACTTACTTAGATATCAACTGTTGCTGAAAGTCAGCGTAGTTGAGGTGCGATACTCATTTCTATCCTCACTATATACTCCAAGATACTCCAAGATTTTTCGCCTTTTGTCTCCTCATCCCTGCCCTTCATCACTCGTGGGTAGCCCCTTTTTCACCAACCAGTCCCGGATCGCCTCTTCTAAGGCAGCTGCTTGTGTAATCTCCATCCTGACACAAGCCACCTCGAAGGCAATCTTCAAATCCTTGGGAATTCGTCCCCGAACCTCTCGACTTTCCTGTGCCATCTGACCTTACTGCTTGAATAGTGCGGTCAATTGTCACATAGCTTTTGGCTGAAAACTCAATCTTCCATTATGACGCTTGCGCTATTGCGCTATAGCGGCGTAGGATGGATGTCACTTGGCTCTCCTTACTGCTGCATTCACCTGCCGTCATGTCTTTCCTCCCCCTCAACGCTCTACCAACAGGCTTTCCTGAGCATCTCCCAACCCCAAACTTCCAAATTGGAGAGCGGGTGCAATGGCGGCCCCAACCTACCCTCGACTTCGGCACTATCACAGGTATCCAATACGCCCCGGCTCCCCACCTACAGACCTGGGCTTGGAAGTACACCATTTGGTTGGATTGCCACAGTCCCTCTTGCCGTTGGGTCAGGACTGACACGGCTTGGGAAGCTGACTTGGAACCTCTGACGACTGGCACTCATCCTCAAGTCACTCTGGAGAATCAGCAGCGATGAGCTTGAGACATCTAGGACGCAGAGAATATATCTTGTTGAACTTATACAGTCATTGCCAACTAGGCATCACCCCAACTGACTTCTATGCCAAGTGGAACGTGACTCATGCTCAAATGGCTCAAATCTGTAGCTGTTCCGAATCCACAGTGGATCGCTGGTTTCAACAGGGTCGAAGCAAGCAACTCCCAGAGCCGATCTACCTCAGACGCTTAGCCGAAATCGATTTCCTGTGGGAGCATTACGAGCAAATTCCAGCTGATCTGCGCCAGCAGTTGTGTAGAAGGGATCGCGATTCAAGCATGTGAGTCTTTGTAAATTCCTCGCACCGTGCGGGTGGAGAGTTGCCCTACCCACCGACGGCATCTTTAATAGAAGGCTAGGTAGTACGCCTGCTCAACTCACTTGGTCAACACATGAGCGAACTGACTCTCCAGCCCCCTCTAGCTAAGATTGGCAATCAACTGCATGCGCACGTTCTCATTCAAGGCACTCGCCCGCTCCTCTGGAACCACCTGCATCCTTCTGAATCTTTTGGTCAGCGCCGAGAACGAGGTGGAACTGCCGGGAATGATCCAACCGAGTGGCAGCGCAATGTCCTCATCACTCACGAACGGCAACTCTATCTGTTACCCACCCATATCTTCGGCTGTTTTCGAGATGCGGCTAAATACACCAAACGGGGCAGAAGTAGCCTCCTGAGCCAAATGGCTTCCACCTTGCAAGTGCCAGAACGACGGATTCTAGTGAATCGCTATCTTCCACAAGAACCGCTCAAAGCCACTGAGGACATTGATCAGGAAGTCTATATCTTTATGAGCGTCGTCAAAAACGTGGCGACACGGGGGCACAACATTCGCTATCGAGTGGCTGCTGCCCTAGGTTGGCAATGCTCATTTACGTTGTGGTGGGACAAGACCATTATTTCCAGGCAGGAAATGGAAGCTGTTGCAATCGATGCAGGAAAACTGGTTGGACTCGCAGACGGACGCTCGATTGGCTACGGGCGGTTTGAGGTTATTCAGTTTCACGTCCATTCTGCTAGCGAGGTCTAACTCAACGGAATGGCGCTAGTTCGGCTTGACTTGGTATGCCTCGGCAAGGCTAGGCGTAGGTTCGGCAAGGCACGGTTTTTGCAGGGATCAGGAGTGAAAAATGGCTTCGTCTAAACGACAGCTGTCCAGCGGATGGCAAACAACACGGACCCGAATCTGGCACAGAGATAACGGACGCTGCCAGGGTCCCTACTGCCAACATCGGCTTTTCTATTCTCTACCTCTGAACGAGGCTCAGATCGATCACATCTTGGAGCGGTCAAAGGGCGGTACAGATGCAGATGGAAATTTGCGTACCCTGTGTCGCCGCTGCCATTGTCTTCGAGCCAGCATTGCCCATCAGGGGATGATCGCTGCCGCGCTGCGAGATGGATTGATTCCGTCTGATTGGCGATCGCTCGTATGGGAGGACTAGAGCCGCAATATTCCAGATTCCAGCCCAGTTTGGTTTTCTGCCGATTTTCATCTCAGGTTATTTTATGACGCATTCAACTCACCCCAGTTACCCCCTTGATCGAGACGAACTCTTCCGCATCCGCCAGATGAAATTGCTGACGAGCGATCGTGATTACCTCTTCTTCGCTCTGCAAATCGACTATCCAGGCAAACTTAATCCCACCATTGAAGTTGATTCCTTCTGTAATCGATGGGAACTGGGGGATGGAGACTTCTATAAAGCTCTAGGAGAACTCCGCAAAAAAGGAATTGTGATCTCGATCGCCAATCGCCTCGATTTGCAATTTCAGTCCTCCTAACTTTTCCCCTAATGCCTAGAAATTAGACTCAGCACCTTAGCATCGTCACATCGAGAGAATTGACCTGAAGCACGATCGCAACCGCCTAACTCTGTTTAATCCAATGTGAAGATCGTTCGGTTTCACTCCTCGGTGTCCTGCCTCTAGAACAGGATCAATCACCAGATGCACTCGCACACCTGAATGAAGGTATCCAGCTTGACAATCGTTGGTCAGCAGGCTGTTTTGGGTATAAAAGGCGAGAGTAATCCGCGCATCTGAAGGGCTCTAACTTGGCTTGTTCATATATGCCCTACAAAACGATTTCCGCCTCACTCCCTGGTTAACCGGCTTTTCTCATTAGGTGAGCCGCAATACTGTTCCTAATAACAATTAGAACAAAATATTACTCTTTTAGTTTCTCCCAATATTTACCAGTAATAATATTTAGGAATTAGTCGTGTCTTAACCTAGGACTGGGTTCACCATGAAGCCCTTACTCCAGACTCTTCTACTTCAAACTCTACCGTCTGACATTGATCCAGTATTGCTGGCTTATGTTGAGACTGTATTACCTGCTGTAGAACAGGAGTTCGGTCTGATTCCAGTTTCTAACGATGTTAGTCAAACTGAGCAAAGCTTGCTGGTTCACATTCTCAATAGTTTGCTGACTGCCTGGAACTTGTTCCCGTTCCTATCCTCAAAATTGGCGCTATCAGACAACGAGAAACGATTGCTTTGCTTGAGTCTTATCTTTCAAAATGACAACAGTAAGTGCCAGAGCCGAGAGAATAATTCGCCTCCTACGCTTGGTGTTAATGAAACCCTAAAACAGTACCGAGCATTTGGAGACAAACTAAATCTGGCGGCGTTCTGGACTGAGTGGCGTGAGTATTTGACAGATATAGTTTATTTAACCCAAAGCACCCAACCGCATGCTTTGTCAATCAAGAAGACTGCTCTCAAAATTCCTGCTAATCGCCTAGAGTTGCCTCTACGTCCATTGCTTCTGTTTGGGGCGATCGCTGCCCAGCTTACTGATCCCGCTGATATTGTCATCAAACCGGAAGGCAATGTCTTAAAAGAATGCTTGAAACGTCTGGGTGTTCAGCATCAACTCACTTATCATCGAGTACGCGCCTGCACAGGACTCTTAACTGAGGGCATCCACAATGCCATTATGCGTTTTGTACAACCTCTCGACTGGCAATCCATTCTGTTCTTTGCCCAAGGGATCGTTTATTTGGTTCCCTCTGACAGCAAACTGCTTGATTGCTCAAAACTACAAACCTTTATCTGGGAGCAGATTAGTGAGCAGTTAGCAATCAGTATGCTTCGAGGAAAAGTTGGTTTCAAGCGAGATGGCAAAGGGATGAAAGCTGCGCCTCAAACGCTGGAGCTATTCTCACCAGCTCAATTCATTCGGAATCTACCCACTGTCATTAATGCCTGTGTCAAGAATGAGACGGAACCTGCAACACCTAAACGACTGGCAAATCTTGACCTTGATCCAACAGATCGAGAATTTTTAGCTTGTGGGGCGGATCTAAGAAGCGATCGCATTGCAGAATTTATCCTTTTCTTGCAGAAGAAGTTTTTTGGGACTAATCCTGAATTTATCGATCGAGTTCTCGACCAACTGGGCATTCAATCTGCCATCACTCCAGAACAGACTCAAATCTTCTCAAGCGGGGTAAATAGGGGATGGTATCACGCAGCCGCTTATTACGTCGCCAGTAACCCTCACTTAGACTCAGATGATGTAACGATCAAGCTTCAGGAGATCGCCAATCAACTAGTGGACTGGGCTGAAGAGAAAGAACTTTTTCCACCTCAAATCAGTCCGACTCGTGAGGTTTTCAATCAATACTTAGCTCAGTACTTGGAATTCCCAAGGTGGAATAATTCAGCGCCATCCTTTCAACATGAATTGGCAACGTATGTAGCGGCAAAAACAAAAGCCGCTAAACAACCAATTTGCTCCCTCAGTTCCAGTGAATTTGACTCAGAAGACCAGCTAGATTCTGTTGTGCTATTCAAGCCTCAGCAGTATAGCAACAAGAATCCCCTCGGAGGGTGGCAACTGAAGCGAGGAATTTCTAAACTCTGGTCATTAGAGATGCTTCTGCGGCAGTCTTTCTGGTCAGTTTCCGCAGGCAAGCTGGAAGAGCGACAACCTGTCTTTCTGTACTTTTTTCCCAGTTTGGTTCATTCCCCTCAGGTCGCAAAAGCGATTCGTATCCTAGTCAATCAACTTAAACGAGTCAATTTGTGGAAAGTTTGTCGATTCTGGCAGGTACACGGGATGAATGCTAATACCCTGCGCTTCTACTCTTGGCTGAAGTCTGATCCCAGACCAGACGATAATGGTAAACGTGATCTCCCTTTCCTAGCAATCACTTACACCACCACAGCTGGTAAAACGACGACACAGGCTTGGATTGAACCTGCTTTTTTGGTATTGGCGCTCTCACTTGTGCTGGGCATTAAAGTAGTCGCTACGGCAAGTCCAGTACCACTTTATAACAGGAGTAGCGAGTTCCCCGAAACAGTGAAGATAGACGGACCTGCGAGCTTCTGGAGCCTGTTGGGTTTGCCAACCAGCATTCGGCTGGAAGAGAAGATCCAGGGACGGGTCAAACACCTGAATGATTGGCTCGATCGCCTACTAATTGCTTACAGTATTCACCTTGACTGTCAAGCGAATCCCCCTGACTCTCGTTGGCAATTGTTTCCCGGTACAGTGCAGGCTATAACAACTGATGTCTCAGCGATTTTTAGCCTTGCTCATTCGCATTTTCAAAGTCTTTCGGATGACAGAGTTCAACGATACTGGCACTTTGCTCAAGTATGGGCAGCAGGAGATTCAAACATGGAACAGCAATTGGAGCTAACTCAGCGACTGGTCCAGGAATATCGCGCGTTCTACCAAGTTCATGTAGCGAAAGCAACCCACGCGATCGTGCTCCCGCTGCTAAAGGTTTTAGAGGAGATTCTTTCAACTCCTAGTGATCTGCCAATTGAAACTCTGATATTACAGACATCGGGACGGTTACATGACGCTTTGAAGCGACAGGAACCCTACAAACGCCCCCTGATTATGGATCAGTCTTTATCAATTGAGATTCGTGTCAATAACGAGATTCAGGCAATTCAACGATTTGTCACCACTTGCATCAATGATTTATTTTTAGCTCAGTACAAAGGCGATCGCGCCCTACTGCAAGAACACCGTAACCGAATTAAATCGGGTGCAGAGTTTGCGTATCGTTTACTAGCTATGCAGGAGCCAAAACCAAAAACGAAAAAGCAAGAAATTGAAGGAGCACAGATATGAGTGTGTTAGAAGAATTGAAACCTCAATTCCATTCGGCTTTTCCCCGTCTGGCATCCGGGAAGTATGTTCATGTCTTCCTGGTACGTCACAGTCAATCCTTTCCCGTGTTTCAAACAGATGGTGTCCTCAATACGGCTCGAACTCAAGCTGGCTTGGATTCCAAAGATGATAAATCTAGGCAATCGATCAACCGATTGGTCATGTTCAAGCGCAAGCAAGTAACACCCGAACGACTGGTTGGACGACAACTGCTACGATCGCTAGGACTAACCAGTGCTGTAGAAGGCGAAGTCAACTTTTGCGAATACAACAGTCAGAAATCGTGCAAGAAATGCCCAGACTGTATTATCTACGGATTCGGGGTTGGAGACAAAGGTGCAGAACGCTCGAAAGTCTACTCAGACTCAGCGTTCTCGCTCAGTCCTTATGAAACTTCCCACCGCAGTTTCACCTTCAATGCGCCGTCAGAAAATGGCACGATGAGTGAAAAGGGAGAACTGCGAAGTTCGATCAACGATCTAGACCATGTCCTGCCGGAAGTGATGTTTCCTAGTGTTGAAACGCTGCGTGATCCCACATTTGAGGGGTTTATTTATGTGCTGGGCAACCTGATTCGCACGCGCCGCTATGGAGGTCAAGAATCCCGAACCGGGACGATGATGAATCACATTGTTGGTATTGCCTTTTGCGATGGTGAAGTTTTCAGCAACTTGTATTTCACACAAGCGCTATATGATGCCTTGAATGCAAAGGGGGATATTTGCGTGACGATCGAGGACTTTCGACATGAGGCAGCAAGGGTGGCAAAAAACTGTCTGAAACAGGAGCCAGTTCGCAGCATCACAATTTTTGGGGCTGAACTCGATGCCTTGCTCGAAGAAGTGACGGGCATCTATCAGGATGAAGTTAAACAGCGCCTTATTATGACCACGCTTTACCAACAGACCCAGATCTACAGTGAAAGCTACGGAGCAATTTTTCCTGAGAAGAAGAAAGAGGAAAAGAAAAAAGCACAGCAAGGCTCTTCGATCTGAGGGATGGTGGAATAATGGTTTTCTATTTTTGCCATTTAACCTTGCATGACAATGTTTTCTTTGCCTCACGGGAGATGGGAACTCTCTATGAGACAGAAAAATACCTGCACAATTGGGCACTTAGCTATGCGCTATTTGAAAGCGCCTACATTCCTAGACCTTATCGATTGGAAGGGGCAGTCGCCCAGCGTCCTACGTATCTAGAGATTGATAGTGAGCAAAACCTGTTACATCTGAATCAGCAAGGAATTTATGTTTTTCCCGCCCTGCCGCTTCAGTGGACATATCAGGTCAATACATTCAATGTGTCTCAAGCCTTCTACCATCAAAAATCAAGACGGTTGGGCTCGGGAGGACATATTCTCAATTACCCAATCAGCTATGGACGGGCAAAGGAACTCGCAGTTGGCAGCAAGTACAGAACCTTCATCATTGCTCCTGCCAAAACGAGAATCCCCCGCTGGATAAGACTAGGCAAATGGTCAGCGAAAATTCGAGTCGAGATCATCCCCATTCCTAAAAGTGGAATTCAAAGGGCAGCAGGCGAGTATGTTTCTGAGCATCCCCTCAATCCTGTAGATCTCTCTAAAACGACCCGATTATTGCTGTATAACCGGATTGTCATGCCACCTTCTAGTCTGGTGAGCCAGGCAAAATTGTTGGGTGACTATTGGGAGATCTCAAAACCAGCTCAGTGGGCTAAATTGTCTGAGTGGTCAAGCTTAGAGAATTTGCCTGAAACGATTTGTTTGCCAAGAGGAGTTGCTTATGGAGCTAACACTCTCGTTACCACACCTTGAAGCGACAGCATTGCAGACATTGGTGATTAAACTCGGGGCTGCGGGCAATGGAGATTTTTCCTTATCCTGTAGCCGAGCACTTCATGCTCAAGTTCTGAAATGGTTTCAGTTAGGACAACCACAAATTTCTCAAGCAATTCATGATAGTCAGGAGTCTCCCATCAGCCTCTCAGGACTAATGGGCAAGCGCTTTGGAAGAGTTGTGCAGGAGGGAGATGAATTCTACTTTCGGGTTGGGTTACTGAATGGAAATCTGCTTGAACCGTTGTTGAAAGGGCTAGAGCAGTGGGAAAGTCAAGTAGTGCTCCTTTCTAAATTTCCTTTTGTTATCAAAGATATCAATATGTTGCCAGGTAGCCACTTTCTGGTCGGCTCTTCAGACTACACTCTGCTTGCCCAAATGCCTTCAGACGCAAAAGCGCTAACACTAAGGTTCCTCTCTCCGACTAGCTTTAAGCTCGCTCAAAATCGGTACATTCAACCAGTTCCATTGCCCGATTCAGTTTTTGGAAGTTTACAGCGTCGCTGGAATACCTTTGCTCCCAAAGAGTTACGGTTTCCCAAAACTCAATGGGCGGGATTGATTTGTGACTTTGAAATTAAATCCCAGCGGCTAAATCTGGACAGGACAGTTGAGCTGGGTTCCGTTGGATGGGTTAGATACCAGTTTCCCGATTTGCAACAAGCTAGAATTGCAAACGTTTTGGCTCACTTTGCCTTCTTCTCAGGAGTAGGACGCAAAACGGCAATGGGCATGGGATTGACTCTACTTAAAGGAACAACTCCAAGTTGAGTGTGACCAAAACTAGGGCATAGACTTGTGGCAGACTGCAGCAAGTTCCAAATCTTCAGAAGGTTTGCTAAAACTATTAAAATGCTTAAGACTCAAGGCTCTACTCATTTCTCATGATATAAATAAGTTCAATAATTCCTGGCTTTAAGGGCTGAATCTTAACTTTCCTAGAATCAGCTTTGCCAAAGACATGGTTAAGATTTTGTCACGGTTGGCTCTGAGTATGCTAAAGGCTCACGAAACATCCCCCGGTTTGCGGGACTGAAAGTTCAAGCAACAATACCGCTGGTGTTGCGGCTGTATAACTCGTGAAGCATCTCCCGATTTGCGGGATTGTAAAATTATACGACTTCACCCATAGGTTGAACTTTAAGTCGTGATCAGAACACAACACGCGAGAAGAACCAGAATGGCAAGTATTACTGCGATCGCTTAGTGGAGTGGATTCTAGGACAGAGATTGCCGTTTGATTCACTGTACTACTATGGGAGCGATCGACCGATTCACATCAGCTACGGGTCACTGCACAGGCGGAGCATTTGGACGTTTACCAGCAACAGAGTACCCACAAAGAAAGGCATTGAAAATTGGATACTGGAAGCGATTGAACATAAGTTTTTAATATTCAATTGCCCCTAATGCCTTTAGTATGGCTTGCTCGACTTCGGTCAACCCCTTCACACCTGTAATGTTCATACCTTCGTAGGGACGATCTCGAACTATCTTTAGACATTCTCCCGTCTCAACATCCCAAAATCGGA
This sequence comes from Myxacorys sp., assembly GCF_059501405.1. NCBI lineage: Bacteria > Bacillati > Cyanobacteriota > Cyanophyceae > Leptolyngbyales > Leptolyngbyaceae > Myxacorys > Myxacorys sp. Next base: position 66,218 of record NZ_JCACCM010000161.1, on the reverse strand, counting down.
TAGCATCATCCCGTCCACCCGTTGCTAAAGTTTGACCGTCTATGCTAAAGGCAACGGATAATGCAGGATTTAAGTGCCCTCTCAAAATACGTAAGCATTGCCCACTACTAACATCCCACAGGCGTACAGTGTGATCAGTACAACCACTGGCAAGAATTTTGCCAGATGGGCTAAAAGTAACAGAATCAATCCAATCAGTGTGCCCTTGCAAAATATGCAAACATCGCCCTGTATGAATATCCCATAGACGAATTGTGCCATCAGAACAACAGCTAGCAATCAAATTTCCCGATGGATCAATTGCTACACCGCGCACCCATTCATCATGTCTCTCAAAGGTGCAAAGACACTCACCGCTATATTTGTCCCAAAGCTTGAGTAGATGATCACTACCACCACTGACAAGAAAATTGCCTGTTGGATGGAAGGTAATAGACAGTACCCGGTCATCATGTCCTTGCCACAACTTATAACATTCGCTATTGTGAATGTTCCAAAGCCGAATTGATCCATCCTCACCACCGCTGGCTAAAGTTTCTTCTGACGGGCTAAAGGCGACTGAGCGCACTGGTTGAGTATGTCCTTCCATTGTTCTTGTCAGCTCACCAGTTTGAACTTCCCAAAGCTTAATTGTGTGGTCAGAGCTTCCACTAGCCAAGTGTTTTCCATTGGAGGTAAACGCAATAGAGTTCACCCATTTGTTGTGGCCCTGAAGTGTCTTTAAGTGCTGTCCAGTCTTAGCATTCCACAATCTTATTGTGTGATCAGAACTACAGCTAGCTAGCATTGATTCTAATGGGTGAAATGCGACAGCATTAATATTGTTGGTATATCCCTGCAAAATATTTGTACATTCTGTGGTATTCAAGTCCCAAATTCTAATAGTTTGATCTGAGCCTCCGCTAGCAAGAATGTCTCTTACTGGATTAAAGGCAAGACCAGAAATCCAGCCTGTATGACCTCGTAAAACTTTGATGCATTGATAATTGTTTGCATCCCAAATTCTAATTAGCCTGTCGCTGCACGAGCTAGCAATATATTTACCTGATGAGCTAGAAGCAACTGACCAAACTAATTCAGTATGACCTTCTAGCGTTTTCAGACATTGACCATCGTGTACTTGCCAAATCTTAACAGTGCAGTCATCGCTACCACTGATCAAAAGAGAACCACAAGGGCTGAATTTTACTGAATTAACCGGACCTCCATGTTCTGTTAATGTATATAAACATTGTCCACTTCTGATGTTCCACAGTCGTATTGTACGGTCGCGGCAAGCACTAGCAACAAACTCTGCTGAAGGGCTAATTGTTAAAGCACGAACCCAGTCTGTGTGCCCCTCAAGGATATGCAAGCATTCTCCAGTCTCAACGCTCCAGACTCTTAATGTTTTGTCAGCACTTGAACTAACGATAACTTGCCTATCAGGACTAAAAGCTACAGAGGTCACTTGACCAGTGTGCCCTTGAAGAGTTTTCAAGCATTGCCCTGTTTGAATATCCCAAAGCCGAATTGTTTTATCAGCACTGCAACTTACTAGCAAATCATTCGTAGTGCTAAAAGCAACACCACGCACCCAATTAGTATGCCCTGCAAAAGTCTTTAGCCTTTTTCCACTTTCAGTATTCCACAAAGTAACTAATCCATCCCCACCACCTGTTGCAAGAACTTCTCCGTCTGAGCTCCACACGACCGAGTAGTTTTCACTAAGAGCGTTGGTGAAAGTAGATTCGATCAGGGTCGCATCAGTAAAATTAGTATGGCGTAAGCTGGATTTTGAAAAATTAGCACCAATTACTATTACTTGATTGAGATCATGCCCCTCAAGCGCGTAATTGTTTAATTCCACTGCCAATGTCGCTGAATTTCCACCAACATATCGGACTTGCTCAGGGGTTCTACCTTGGGTTCTTCTTAGAATCTGTATGAGGGGATCTGTAGAGACTAGCATTGGAACTAATAAGTCTATTACAGCTTTTACTAATGGAGCTTTTCCAAAGCTTGATTGTAGTTCCTCAAGTTTTTCACTGATAAAGCTATTCAAAGGTGCGATCGCTTTACTTAGTCCTTTTTCATCTAATTCACGGCGAAAGTAAGCAGACCAATTATAATCCTGTGGTTCTGCACCTGTATCTAAACAAGACTGTGCTTGTGCTAATTCTATAAAATCAGGAGCTAATGCTCCCAACTGCGCTGCAAATTTATAGGCAACAAAAAACTCCAACAACGATCGATGCGCTGGCATATAGTCACCATCCGCATTCCGAATCAGCATCGTCTGCCCCATCATGTCGTAATGCCAGTGATCCAGGTCTTTTTCCTCTTGAACAACCGACCCAAACAGGCGACGAATGCGATCAGGAAACTCTCGATAGTTGAGACTCATGCGATCACTACTCAACATCTCCCAAGACAACTCACACAGAAAATAGAGCTTTTCTGCCAATGACGTGAACGTGCGCTCCTCCTTGATATCCCGCTCCATCTTGCGCCGCACTGCATACAAATACACCCGTGACATATCCACAGGTTTGCCTGCCTCAATATCGGGCAACGCTTCTATAATCAACTCCGTCATTACTGGACGACGTGCTAAATCTAGAAGCTGCGGATTGTTCATTACCTGTTCCACAGTGTCAGATTCCGCTTGCAGCGACATCACCTGTCGGATTTGCTCATCGTCAAATTTTTCTAGTTCTAGCACCTCAAACTGAGGCATTTCTCCAGTTAAATTCGAGACGGATGCCTGTAACTGAGCGTTCAAGAGTGCCCGTCCTTCTCTCGCTTCTGGAAAATGTTCTGTTCGACAGGTAAGAATAACTTTCGCTCCTGGCACAACGATCTTCGCGAGTTCCCAGAAGTTATTGATCATTTCTTGACGATCGACTCGCGCTGCCATTTCATCAAATCCGTCAAAAATCAGCAGCAGTTTGCCCATGCGATTGAGTTGTTCAAACGCAGAATAAGTCAGCGATCTCACCTCATGCTTCCGGAAGAAGAACTCTGAGAACAGCGACTCTACGCTCACCGCCTTAGCATAATCTCGTAATGGAATTACCAACGGTAATCGAGGGCGCTCGACTCCACGCTGTTGAGCTTCTCGATACCGTTTGAGAGCTTGACTCGCATAGTGAAATGCAAACCAGGTTTTGCCTGTGCCAAACTCTCCTAACACCGAAATATGTTCTTTTGCTGGGTCATCTAGCCATAAATCAATATAGCCATCAATCCAACCATCACGATCGTCATAGCGACTCACGCCGATGCGCTGCTTCGTGTCGGGATCAACCTCTTCTTTGATGCAAGCCAGTGGAATGTACTTTTGCTCAATGCCCCGTCGCTGAATTTCTGATTCTAGCCAGTCTAGATAGCCACCAAAGTCTGCATCTTGATCAAGCAGTTCATCGAATGTGTAACAACCCAGGTCGTGATTCTCTTCTTTCTCAACTTCCTCCCGTGCTGCTCGACTAATGCGCCGTGTTGTTACCAACCAGCCTTCATCGGCTCGTTGTGCTTCAACCGATTGTCGCACTGCCCTGATATCTCCTAATCCTGCTTCACCATCAATGCCGCGCACCAAGATGCGATCGTACCGCCCGCGCCGCACCGGAATATCGATAATCCATTCAAAATAATCGTCTTGCCATTCCTCATGCAACTCAAATCGGTATCCCAAGGTTTCAAACCAGCCTTTCATCTGCTGGGCAAGCGCGAAGGCTCGGCACTGGCTTTCCTGAAACTGTCTTGCTTGAATCGATGCAGGAGTTTTCATGGTTCCAGTTCCAGGCAACGCCGGATAGTTCTGAGCCGCTAATCGCGCCATCTCCGTCCGCAGGGCTTCGAGTGTCGGCAGCCGATGCAATCGCTCCTGGATACTGCCAATTTGTCGGTGCAAGGACTCAAGCTTGTGATTTGCTAAGACTTCAGCCGGAGTGCGGGTGCGTTTGGCAACTTCGATAAATACTGCCGCAAACTGGTAAAACTCCTGTCTCGCGTCAATCCCTAGCTCTCGAATTTGATCGCCTAACGTGTTTCCAGAGAGAAACGTCTCGCCTTCTTTGAGCAACAGACTTGGGTTATTCTGATCCAGTGCTTTGCGAAAAATGGCTTGAATTTCAGCGTGTCGGAACATCTCCAAGACTACCCTTGGCTTGCCGAGACCATATTCCACCAGCGTGTATTGGTAAACGGCTGTAAAATCAGCGGGCGGATGATCTGGCTCGAGGTTCAGTTGCTTCAACAGCTTAATCACAAGCTCACTGCGCTGGAGCTTATCTTGTACGACTGGAGTTGCGAACCCGACAATCATGTCAATCAACTTAGCCAACTCAAACACAAGCGTTCTCCTACTTTCGCTCCGCTGGACACTTAATCGTTAATTATCCAAACTCTTCAGAGAAAATGGTAAATTACGTAGATTTGTTTAACTTGGCTGCTGCTCCAGCTAAATCCAGCCTCTTCAATCCCTAGCTTTTCGTTCTCCCTGTCTTGTCCGCATCATAGAACGCGCTAGCTTTATGCAATATGGGTCAGCATCCTTCTGCCAAACTACTCGATGCCCCTTTAATTCTGCATAGTGTTCTTCCAAGTACTTCTGCCAACCTCGCCGATCGCGAATCTTTCTCAAATCATCCAATAACCACACGTCTGTCGCACATTGTCTCCCTGCTGCATGGATAATCTCGGGGGTACGATCTCGAACTAGCTTGTTATAAACTTTCTTATTTGATTGCTGCAATAGGTATAACTGAAGGTATCAGTTGGGACTACCTTAATGTTCAATATCCGTCTGTTCTAAACAGCTTCGTTACTTTTACTGATGATCTTCTAAATTAGCTCCTCTGAAACCCACGTTTTCTGAAACTTTTTTAGCTTCCCCAAAGGGGTAAAACATCTGTGGCATAAGCTCTCACTCCACAAGGATGGGATCTTGAACCGTGCTTTGCACATAGGGCATTCTGACGAAAGCATCATTTTATGGCGATCGCCGCCCTGCGTTTCCTTGAACTGCCATCTAATTTGATGACAAGGTACTTCTACATAGCAAGCAGCACACAGGCGAATTGGCTCAAGTTTCATGACAACACTATCAGAAGGAAGCATTTTCCGCAGACATCCTACCGTTCATAGGGAGGGGTTGCAGAGAGCCTATTCCGGTTTACGGGACTGTAAAGATTGCGGATCACTGCTGCTCTTTGCCGCACAACAGTCGGGCGACCAAGAAAGCGTCAGTGCATAATAGTCGAATTGTCCAGAGACATTTTGGGTTCGTGAGGTGGATTATGGATGCAGAACTGGGCGACGTGCCTCTGAGATCGTGGCAAAGGTGAAGATTCCAGTTAACAAAAGGGCAAAGAGAATTGCCCTTTTGAATGCTGCTTTTTTGAACACGAAGAAACTAGAGCTAACTGAAGTTTTACGCTTGGACAACCTAGGGTTGCAGTTACATCTTTACCAGCACCATGATCTTTATAATTCTTAATGGTGAAGAATAAGAATCGACCAATCATAAAGTTTTGTTTACAAAATTTTGTTCAGTTTATGCCTCTATCTTTGTACTGTCGTTCAACTTATGATTAAAAACTTGGAAGACCTAAGGTTAAGACAGCATGGTGGGATCAGCTTTTTCTCCCATCTTTGCTCAACTTATGGTTCAAACAATGTTCAACTTATGGTTAAAGTCGTACAAGCCTAAGCTGTCCAACCCGGACAACTTAGGCTTGCAGCTTCCTCGAAGAGTACTCTAAGCCCAGTTCTTGCTGTACAGCGTACAGTGCAGCAGTAACCGTTGGATCTCGAAAGTAAGCCTCTTTGCAAAGCGTTGCCCGAGGCGTGTCTACTTTGACGATTTTCTGAACCGAATTTATCGCTGGTTGTACTGAATACTTAGACAAAGTGAATCTAAGTGATTCAGTTGCCCGTACTACTGGCTAGGCCAATGCACTCAAACCAAAAGCCATGAAAAAAAATAAACGGGTTCTAGTCAATTTCCTTTTTGCTCTGGTTACTTGTGTCGCTATCATCGGTCTCTCATCTCCGTCGTTTAGTTCTCAAATTGCACAATCTCCTGATTGGCTCAATCAACAATTGCTATCGAATCTACAGCAAGCAGAATCTGTCATAACTGCTCAGATGACACCAGCTCAAGACATGCCGGCTCAAGACAGGCCAGCTCAAATGATGCCAGCTCAAATGATGCCGACCCAGACAATGACACGGTATGTGGCAGTCCTCACGAAAGATGCCGTTGTGCCAACCAAACCCTCGAATGCTGCTTTTGGGGCAGCCGGAGCGGTGTTAGTCGGCGATCGCTTAGTGATGCGGGGAGATTTCAGTAACCTATCGAGTCCTCTTCGCGACTATGCAACCGATCCGGTCAGTCCTGCTAATCCCAACATCACGTCTGCCGTACACATCCACCGAGGCGAATCAACAAAAAATGGTCCGTTTCAATATGCGTTAACCGTCAACCCCAATGAAAGTGGCATGGGTGGTAGATTTGCTGGTGAATACACGTTAACCAGTGAGCAACAGCAAGCGCTATCTAACGGTATGCTCTATGTCGATATCCACACCAAGAAGAATCGTGCTGGAGAACTACGCGGTATCCTTCGTTCCTATTAATTAATGCAGATTAAAGGTGTTCACTGAGCCAACTTAATGAACACCTCTGCTTGAAGGTGCTGGAGACGATCGTCTATGAGTATCTACCTTTTGCAACAGTTTGGTTGCAACAAAACCAATGATTTGACTGCGATAGGATAGAAGCGACCCATCAACTATTGGCATGTCTCGCAGTTTCGTTCCCAGTACTGTTTCTCCTCAAGAGTCGCGATCGGCCTGCTGGTTCGCCTATCTAAACAATCAGCTACTGGTAGAGGAATTAGAGACAGAAATCCAGTTGCCTCACGCTCACAGCCTTGCTGAGATTGGATTAGAGCCTATCCGCACGCAGTTTTTAGGCATGTTGGATGATCAACCTTGCTACTCCGCCGAATTAGCGCCAGAGACAACGGCACCCGTGGGAATGCGCTTTGAAGGACTGCGCGAGGTGTATGGACAGTTAGACGATGATCTGTTTGCGATCGCGGGTCGCGCCATTCAAATTATGGAGTGGGATCGCACTCACCAATTCTGTGGGCATTGTGCAACTCCGACTACGCAATCACCTCACGAGCGATCGAAACGGTGTCCAAACTGCGGTCTCGTTAGCTATCCCCGGTTATCACCTGCGGTGATTGTGCTTATTCATCGCGGTGAAGAAATTTTGTTAGCACGCGCTCCCCGATTTTCCGCTGAAATGTATAGCGTTTTAGCGGGATTTGTCGAACCTGGAGAATCGTTAGAAGAAACGATCGTGCGAGAAGTGTACGAAGAGGCAGGCATTACCGTTCGAGATATCCGCTACTTTGGGTCGCAGCCTTGGCCATTTCCCAATTCCCTCATGATTGGATTTACGGCGGCGTATGCAGGGGGTGAACTAAGGCTTGATCCCCAAGAGTTAGAAGCGGCGGCGTGGTTTCACAAATCAGCCCTGCCCAAGATTCCACCGAAGCTGAGCATTGCGCGTAAGCTGATTGATTGGTTTTGCGACGTCGATCCTGCGGAGCTTCCTAAGGTGAATCGCACCGACACTAAGCGCTTCCTCTAAGAAGCCAAGCGAGTGGAGCCAAGCGAGTCAGGTAAAATAGGGTCTTCTCCTGGGTTTACTCCACCTTATTGACGCCATGCACTCCGACTATCTCGAACGAATTCTGACTGCCCGTGTGTACGATGTCGCTCAAGAAACGGCGTTAGACTATGCACCCAATTTGTCCACGCGGCTTAACAACAAGCTGCTGCTCAAGCGAGAAGATATGCAGTCTGTCTTTTCGTTTAAGTTGCGGGGTGCCTACAACAAAATGGCGCAGCTTCCATCGGATATTCTGAAGCAAGGCGTAATTGCGGCGTCGGCGGGCAATCATGCTCAAGGCGTGGCGTTGGGGGCAAAGCGGTTAAAAACCACGGCAATTATTGTCATGCCACTCACCACGCCGCAAGTGAAGATTGATGCGGTGAGAGCCCGTGGCGGAGAAGTTGTCTTACACGGCGACACGTATGATGATGCATACGCTTATGCTCGTCAGCTAGAAGCAGAAAAAGGACTGACGTTTATTCATCCCTTTGATGACCCCGATGTGATTGCCGGACAAGGAACCATTGGCATGGAACTGTTGCGACAGTGCCAACAACCAATCCATGCAATTTTCGTTGCCATTGGTGGAGGCGGATTGATTTCTGGAATTGCGGCTTATGTCAAGCGCTTGCGTCCTGAAATCAAAATCATTGGCGTTGAGCCAGTTGATGCAGATGCGATGTATCAATCGTTGCAAGCAGGACACCGCATTAGATTGCCGCAAGTCGGTTTGTTTGCGGATGGAGTCGCGGTGCGAGAAGTCGGCGTCGAAACGTTCCGCCTCTGCCAGCAGTATGTGGATGAAGTGATGCTGATCGACACAGATGGAATTTGTGCTGCCATTAAAGATGTGTTTGAAGACACGCGATCGATATTAGAACCAGCAGGCGCGCTTGCGATCGCGGCTGCAAAATCCTACGTGGAACGAGAGCAAATTCAGAATCAAACCTTGATCGCCATCGCGTGCGGTGCAAACATGAACTTTGATCGACTCCGGTTTGTAGCAGAACGCGCTGAACTCGGAGAACGTCGAGAAGCCATTTTTGCTGTCACTATTCCCGAAGAACGAGGCAGCTTACGCAAGTTTTGCGATTGCATTGGCAGACGTGGTTTAACCGAGTTTAACTATCGCATTGCAGACGAGCGTGATGCGCATATCTTTGTCGGTGTGCAAATTCAAGACCGCGCCGATGCGACTCACATTGCCACAACGTTTGAAGCTCATGGATTTAAAACCATTGACTTAACCGATGATGAGTTAGCGAAATTGCATTTAAGACATATGGTAGGTGGGCGATCGCCGCTGGCTCATAATGAATTGCTGTATCGGTTTGAATTTCCTGAGCGTCCTGGTGCGCTAATTAAATTCCTCAATTGTATGAGTCCTGATTGGAATATCAGTTTATTTCACTATCGCAATCACGGCGCAGACTACGGACGAATTGTGATTGGAACTCAAGTTCCGCCTCATGAAATGGAAGAGTGGCAAGCCTTTCTAGATACGTTAGGATATCGCTATTGGAATGAAAGTCAAAATCCAGCTTATAAATTGTTTCTGAGTTGATTGTGGTCTTTTTAACAGATGGGTAGCCATTAAGTAGCGTCCTAGACAGTTTCGAGGGAGTAACGGCTCCAAAGAAATGTTACGACTAAAGACAGTGTGCTTACTTACCAATTTCTATACACTGATGTCTGTAAAACCAAGGAATCTACGTGAAGAAAATTCTTATGCGGCTTTCATTTTTAGCTGTTGCTTTGACAGGACTGATGGCGTCGTGTCAGACCACCCAATCTCAAACTTCTCAGCCTAAGGTAATGCAAGTCACTTCTCCTAGCAATTCCCAGATCAATCAGCTTTATGTTTTTGGGGATAGTCTTTCTGATTCGGGAAATGTGTTTCGTGTAACCGAGGGCACATATCCACCCACGCCACCCTACTTTCAGGGACGCTACTCGAATGGTCGAGTTTGGGTTGAACAATTGGCGGCTAAGTTGGGATTGAGCGCTGAGCAGACTAACAATTTTGCTTATGGTGGTGCAACAACAGCAAATGCTCGTGAAAATGGAATACCTGGCGTTTTAGTTCAAATTCAAAATTTTGTCAAAACTAACCCCCAGGGTGATCCAAAAGCGCTGTATGTGATTTGGGGCGGTGCGAACGATTATTTAGGAGGTGATGCAACGAATCCGACACGTGTTGTTGACAACATAACAACAGCAATCGAATCACTATCTAAAACGGGTGCAAAACGATTTTTAGTAGCGAATTTGCCAGATTTAGGAATTCTTCCAGCTACACGCAACACGTCTTCCGCAAAATCCTTGAGTAGTTTGTCACAGTCACATAATGCAACGCTGTCGCGATCTCTCGAAGCGCTCAATCAGAAATTAGGCAACGGGACTCAAATTTTTGCGTTGGATGTGAGTCGTTTGTATCAAACTGCGATCGCAACTCCCAGCAAATTTGGCCTAAAAAATGTGACGAATTCCTGTCTCAACAACACAGCCTGCAAACCGAGTGAATTTCTATTTTGGGATGGCATTCATCCGACGACAAAGACTCACCAACTTTTAGCAGAGATGGCCTTTTCAACGCTGCAAAAGCCTGCTCAAGTGAGTGCTAATCCCTGAGCGTAAATCCCTACACGATCAATCACGAGGTCGCGGAACCCAAAGGCGGGAGGAGCGCGATCGCGTCATTACGTCTTGCCAGAGCCGTTCATAGCGTTGAGTCATGGCCTCAACAGTGAAGTTAGCCAATGCCATGTCTCGTGCCGCTTGACCAAGCTGAATTCTAAGCGCCGGGTTGTCTCTGAGGCGTTGCAGAGCGATCGCTAATCCGTCAACGTCATTTTTCTCGATCAGCAGTCCGGTCTTACCGTCGAGAATCGCTTCTGGTATACTGCCAACGCGGGTAGCCACAACGGGACGGGCAGCTAACATCGCTTCCACCATCGCTAAGGGAAAGCCTTCTGAGCGCGATGGCAGTGCGACGACATCGAAGGTGGATAAATATGACTGAGGATGCTCGACCCAGCCGGGGAGATGGACGCGATCGCGAATGCTCAACTTGTCTGCTAATGCTTCTAAATAGTGTCGTTCGTCTCCTTCTCCCAGGATTACGACTTTTGTCTGTTCGACCTGTGCGATCGCCTTCAGTAAAATTTCATGGGCTTTCATCGCGTCTAATCTGCCAACGCTACCTACGATGATTGATTTGTTTGTGATTGATTGATCTGTAGAATGTTCCTTCACTTCTCCACAGTCAGGAACGCCATTTGGAATCGAGATGACCGAGTTTCGACCCAAAGCGTAGAAGTCTTCCATACGACGACAACTCGCCTCTCCCACCGCGACATGAGCATCGACTCTGAGGGATAAAAAACGGGTTTTCCAAAGCGCGATCGCATCGGTTGTTCTAAGCGGAAGTTGATCGACTCGAATCACGCGAGTATAGGGTAATCCTAACGCAGCGGCTAATGCAGCATGACACGCCCAGGGAGTACAAAGATTAATATGAATAATATCGGGTTGTAATGAATAGAAAGTAGCTAGATGAGAGAAAGGATTATCAGATAGAACAACTCTTCTAGCACTAGAACGGCGACTTGCAATTGCATCGACAACAACTGAAGAAACACCAGTGATCGTAAATTGGATATCCTCTGAGGCTGTGGCCACTAAATGGCCCAGACTAATTTCCGCTCCGCCAATGCCAGCAGAATCAGTATAGACAACAACATGAAGAGGATGTTTATCCATAAATAGCAATCTCTTCACGCATGTTGGTTGAAATAGCAGGAGAAACCGATCGATAAATCTCTAAGTGTGCATCGGCAATGCTGTCCCAAGTGAAGTTGTGGCTGAAGTGACGTCCTTGCTGAGCTAGGTCATTTGCTCTTGTGGGATTTGCGATGAGTTGAGTGAGCGCGATCGCAAGGTCATCCACCTGGCGCGGCGCGACTTGCTCAACCAAGGTTGACAACTCAGAATCATTTGAGTGGGTGGCAACGATAGGTAATCCATGCGCCATCAATGCTAACAGCGATCCGCTTTTGAGCGTGACGCCATGATGAAACGGCAGTACGCCGATGTCTGAACCTGTGAGATAGTGAGATGCAGTTCTGCTATCGAGATACCCCGTCATGTGAACATAAGATGTCAGATTGAGCGATGCAATTTCAGCTTCCAACTTTTGCCAATACTGTTGTGCTTCCTCGCCTCTCAACGCCAAACTCTCAACCCCGCCGATTAAAATCAGTCGAGCTTGAGGCTGTTTTTGAACCACGGCTTTAAACGCTTGAAGCAACGTTTCTAACCCTTTTACAGGATGCAAAAAGCCAAAGAACGCAAGCACAACCGAATCCTGTGACCAACCACAAGTTTGAAGTAGCATTTTTCTGGCCACACCGCGATTAGCGCCAGGCGCAACTCCGGAGGAACCGCTAGAAGCAACCTCAATGTTTGCACCAATCGGAATTTGATGAACCTTGTGCATTAGCAATGGGAGACGCCGATCAATAGTTTGCGTTGCTTGCTCATTTGTTGTGATTATGGCGTTGCTTCTAGTGAGCAAAAATCCGTCTTCTCGATCCCACCAGTACCGTTGCTGTCCCCAATCCTTTATCCGTTCTAACAATGGCTGCGATATCCACTTTGGCTGCCATTCCCACCAACCGTATTCGTGAATCGTGGTCACAATCGGACGATTCCAGCCCGTTTGTTTTAGGAGCAATGGCAATAGAAAAATCGAGCGATCAAAACCGTAGGTTCCAGCCGCGTGTTGAATGTGTAGAATATCTGCTTTTGTCCGATGAATCGCTTGAGTCAGGGAGATTAAGTTGCTTACATTCCAGTCTTCAACAGCCCCTAAAATCGTTGGCTCATTGCCTGCGACTGCGTGAGTGGTCAATACAAAGGTTTCAATGCCTCGCTGAGCTAACACAGTTCTAAGGTGAGCCGTGTAGTGAGCAACTCCACAGCGATCGGGAGCATAGGTTCCTGCAATAAGTGCGATTCGAGCCATGCCTTACGTACTCATTTATGATTTGTTTATCATGCTGAAATTGTTTAAGTTTCTAATCTACTTTACGATAGAGAATCTGTTGTTAATTAAATCCAATCCCGCACTAACAACTCTTTCTGGCTCAATGTCCAAGCACTCTAAGTTGTAAGGACAGGTAAACGCATAGCATGGGCTACAGCCTGTAGGCTGACGCAACAAATGAGACTGGCAACTGCGAGGTTGCCACTGGCATTCAAGCTCGGTTCCGGCAAATAGAATGACGCTTGGAGTCCGAGTTGCATCCGCAATGTGCATGGTAGACGTGTTGTTACTGAGCAACAATCGAGCGTGGGCGATCAAGGCGGCGAGTTCTGATAAATCGGTTTTGCCAATCAAATCAACGCCCCACTCTCCTAGAATGTCTGTGACACCGCCGCTATGTTCTCTGTCTTTCTCAACTCCAGTGATCAAGATTTTCCAGCCTGTGGTTTTAGCGAGTTGACGGGCTGCGAGCGCAAACCGTTCGGCATCATAATTGCGAGACTGACAGCTTGTCCAAGGATTCAGCACCATAAATGGTGTATCAAGAGTGAGTTCGTTGTTGATCAGGAGCTGAGCAGTAGACTGGTTTGCAGCGTCAGGAATTTGAATCGTGAGGGTGCGATCGCGCACCTCTAACCCAACCGACTCGATCAACCGTAAATTCCGTTCAACTTGATGAATGTCATCCGGTGCAGACGGGATTTCATGAGTGAGCACCCCGCCTTTTTCTTTCGATTCTCCCACTCGAATCGGAATGTCAGCGAGAGCGCAAAGCAACGCAGGCGGATGGGGCGATTGATTGAAACTTGTAAAAATAATGGCAGCATCAAATTGACCCGCTTTCAAGCTGGAAACTAAGTCCCACTCTCGCGCCGGGTCAAACGCCAATCGCCCCAGATCCTGCCACAGAACACGAGCTGTCAAGACCTGATCAACCCACGGCAATAACGGTGCTGCCAAAGATCCTCCAGGACTTGCCATCAACGTCAGTTGGGCGTGAGGCAGATGTTCTTTGATTGCCTGCAATGCTGGACTGGTCATAATCACATCGCCGATATTGTCTAAGCGCATGACTAGAACATTCTTGACCTTCGACCAATCCTGACTGATGTCGCTTTCTACAGAATCTGATAACACTTGAGTTGCAGACTAGTAACCAATCAACCCCCTCATCATGTAGAAATTTTCCTCGTTTTTCTATCACTCAATGGATAGAATTTGGAAATTAACGTGAAATACATTCTCATCATTACAACGCAGATGTGAGAGGATAAACGAGTGAGTTGGACGCTCCCAACTGCCCATCTCCATGCGCTACAGTCTAGTAGACCCGTACTGATTGATTCGGCATGACCGTCTCTCCTCCAGAACCAGACTCGACCCACGGCGTTCCCGATCGCCTCGTCAAACATGCGGTGCGCTATGCCGATCATCGAGCCGTCAACCGAGACGCTCTCACCCCGATGATGCGTCACTACGCAGATATCAAAGACCAATATCCCCATGCGCTCTTGCTCTATCGAGTGGGCGACTTTTACGAAACCTTTTTTCAAGATGCGATCGTCATTTCACGCGAGTTAGAGATTGTTCTCACCTCCAAAGATGGCGGCAAAGATGTGGGGCGTGTTCCCTTATCGGGCATTCCCCATCACGCGCTCGATCGCTATTCCGCGCAGTTGGTTGAGAAAGGCTACGCGATCGCGGTGTGCGATCAGGTCGAAGATCCCGCCGAAGCGCAGGGATTAGTGCGGCGGGAAATTACTCGTGTGATTACGCCCGGAACGATTCTCGAAGAAGGAATGCTAAATGCGCGGCGCAATAATTTTTTAGCGGCTGTGGTGATTGCGGGTCATCACTGGGGGCTTGCCTACGCTGACATTTCCACCGGAGAATTTCTCACCACCCAATCCACGGGGCTCGATCAGCTCAATCACGAAATTACACGTCTCCAGCCCGCAGAAGTTCTTTTCCCAACCAATGCACCCGATCTAGGTGGACTGCTGCGACCGGGGGAGAAGTCAAGCCAGTTGCCCGATTGTTTGCCGACTCAATTTTGCTATACGTTGCGATCGCAGTCTCCCTTTTCTCAAGTTGAAGCGCGGCAACGACTGCTACAACGGTTTCGAGTGCGATCGCTAGAAGGAATGGGCTGTGAACATCTTCCTCTAGCGGTTCGTGCAGCAGGTGGATTGTTAGAGTATCTAGAAAGCACATCAGAGCGCGCAATCTCAAGTCAGAAGAAACAGTTTGTCACTCAACAAGTCCCGCTTCAGCCCATTTGCACATATACGCTAACAGAATATTTAACGCTAGATAATCAATCTCGACGTAACTTAGAAATCATGCAGACAGTGCGAGATGGAACATTTCATGGATCGCTGTTATGGGCGTTAGATAAAACAATAACGCCAATGGGAAGTCGAGCGTTGCGGCGATGGTTGCTACAACCGTTATTAGATATTTCCGAAATTCAAGCTAGGCAAAGCACAATTAAAGAACTCATTGAAGATGGGATCCTGCGAGAAGATCTGCAACAATTACTGAGGCAGATCTATGACCTTGAACGGTTAGCAGGTCGTGCTGGATCGGGAACCGCAAATCCTCGTGATTTGGTGGCTTTAGCAGATTCGATCAGTAAACTTCCTCAGTTGAGTCGGCTGGTTAAAGAGGCGCGATCGCCGTACTTGAAAGCGCTACAAAACGTTCCACCCCTTCTAGAAACCCTCGGAAATCGCCTCCACGCTCATCTGGTCGAGCGTCCACCTTTGGCGATAAAAGAAGGCGGTTTAATTCGTTTAGGCGTTGTGCCTCAGTTGGATGACATGCGCCATCAAGCCACGGCAGATGAAAAATGGCTTGCCGATCTCGAAGTTTTAGAGCGCGATCGCACAGGCATTCCAACTCTAAAAGTGGGATATAGCAAAACCTTTGGCTATTTCATCAGCATTTCTCGTGCCAAAGCCGATCAGGTTCCGCCCGAATACGAGCGCAAGCAAACCTTGACCAACGAAGAACGCTTTATCACCGCAGAACTGAAAGAACGCGAAAGCCGCATTCTGAATGCCCGCAAAGAACTAGGCGAATTAGAGTACGACGTTTTTGTGGGATTGCGAACTGAAGTCGGAGAACAGGCAGAACTGATTCGGTCGGTCGCTCATGCGGTAGCGGCGGTAGATGCGCTGGCAGGTCTAGCTGAGGTTGCCGTCTACCGGGGCTACTGCTGTCCGAAAATTCTCGCAGGTCGAGAAATTGCGATCGCAGAAGGTCGCCATCCCGTCGTCGAGCAATCCTTACCCGCTGGATTTTTTGTGCCAAACTCGGCTGAGTTGGGCAGCAATGCCATCGCTCCCCATCCCGATCTGATCGTCCTCACCGGACCCAATGCCAGCGGCAAAAGCTGTTATTTGCGTCAAATTGGACTGATTCAACTGATGGCACAGGTTGGCAGCTTCGTTCCAGCTCACTCTGCGAAGTTAGGCATTTGCGATCGCATCTTCACCCGCGTCGGAGCCGTCGATGACCTCGCTACCGGACAATCGACGTTTATGGTCGAGATGAACGAAACCGCGAATATTCTAAATCACGCCACGCCGCGATCGCTGGTGTTGCTCGATGAGATCGGTCGCGGAACCGCCACGTTTGATGGGCTCTCGATCGCGTGGGCCGTCGCCGAGCACTTGGCGACTGAAATCCGCGCCCGCACGATTTTCGCCACTCACTATCACGAACTGAACGAACTCGCCTCAATCCTGCCCAACGTGGCAAACTTTCAGGTGACCGTGAAAGAGATGCCCGACCAAATTATCTTTCTGCATAAAGTCCAGCCTGGAGGAGCCGATCGCTCTTACGGCATCGAAGCAGGACGCCTCGCTGGGTTGCCGTCCTCCGTGATCGATCGCGCCCGTCAGGTCATGAATCAAATCGAGAAGCACAGCAAGATTGCGCTCGGGCTGCGGAAAGGGAAACGAAGTGAGCCAACTCGCCACCACGACAATAACCCAACACAGCAACTAGATATTTTCAGGTAAAC
This sequence comes from Myxacorys sp., assembly GCF_059501405.1. NCBI lineage: Bacteria > Bacillati > Cyanobacteriota > Cyanophyceae > Leptolyngbyales > Leptolyngbyaceae > Myxacorys > Myxacorys sp. The sequence goes on along the minus strand of NZ_JCACCM010000161.1, from coordinate 49,466 downwards.
GCCCGGTCGTAGGCAGGACTTGTGCAAGCTGAAAGAAGGGATTTGGTTTTGCAATCAGCGCTGCCGCCTCTGTTTTGGGCAATGGCTTCGAGAAGAGAAACCCCTGAGCATATTCACACTTGAGGGCTTTTAGTTGCGCGAGTTGCTTAGTTGTTTCTACGCCTTCCGCCACAACATCCATCCCCAAGTTCCATGCCAAGGTGATAATGGTGCGGACGAGCTCTAATTTTTCTCCATCCGCATCCACTCGGCTAATGAACGATTGATCGATCTTCAAAAGATCCATTGGAAATCGGTACAGATAGCCCAGCGAGGAGTAGCCCGTTCCAAAGTCATCGACCGATAGCTGAATGCCCATGGCTTTGAGTTGAAGTAGCATGTCCATTGCCGATTCAGGGTTCTCCATGATGGCGCTTTCTGTAATTTCTAGCTTCAAACTATGGGCGTTTAGCCCTGTGTCCAGTAACGTTTGCTTAATTTGACTAATCAAATTTGGCTGCGAAAATTGGCGACCGGAGAGGTTAACACTGACAGTTAAAGCATCGTGGGGGAATACATCTTGCCATTCTTTAAGCTGACGGCAGGCTTCGCGCAACACCCATTGTCCGAGGGGGACGATTAGCCCAGTTTCTTCTGCGATCGGTACAAACTTAGCGGGTGAAATTAGACCCTGTTCCGTATGCTGCCACCGGACTAACGCCTCAAAGCCCATAATCTTTCCAGTGGCCAACGCCACGATCGGCTGATAGTACAACTCAAAGTCCTGATGCTCGATCGCTTTTCGCAAATCATTTTCCAACTGCATTAGCGCCACCACATGCGTGTGCATATCGGTGTCAAAGACTTCATGGCAGGCTTTGCCCTGAGCTTTTGCCCGATACATCGCAATGTCTGAGCCGCGCAGCAGATCTTCTGGACGCTCAAAATTGGTTGTGCTGAGGGTAATGCCAATGCTGGCAGAGGTAAAGACTTCATGCCCGCTCAGCGCAAAGGGATGGGAGAGGGCTTGCTGGACGCGCTCAGCAACTTTGATCGCGTCCCTTTCATTCCGAATGTTTTCGAGCAGAATTGTAAATTCGTCGCCGCCGAGCCGTGCAACGGTATCTTGGGCAGACACACAAGCTTCTAGACGACGCGCGATCGCAACTAAAAGCTGATCGCCGATCATATGCCCCAAACTGTCATTAATGACTTTGAAGCGATCGAGATCCAAAAACAGCACCGCGAACTGGTAGTTGCTATCTTGCTTTGCCCGGTTAATGGTTTGCGTTAGCCGCTCCATAAACAAGAGTCGATTGGGCAATCCGGTGAGGGGGTCATGAAACGCATTGCGACGAAGTTGTTCTTCCGCCAACTTGCGTTCTGTGACTTCTCGCATCACAGAGACAAAGTGCGTCACTTGCCCTTGCTCGTTGCGAATCGGAACCATGTTGACGTCCACCCAAAAATGCGAGCCATTTCGACGGTAGAGAATCACTTCTGCCCTGACTGCTTCATGATTGAGTAAGGATGTACGAATCAGCTCAAGTTCGGAGGCTCCTGTGTCCTCTCCGAGCAGAATTTGAGCAGATTTACCGATGATTTCGCCAGAACTGTGACCCGTGGCGCGAGAAAACGCATCGTTGACATAAACAATTCTGAGACTAAGCGGATCGTTGGTTGGTTCTGCCTGAGAAATCATCACGATTTCGTTGGCATTCACCACCACTGATTCTAAAAGTCGAAGATACTCCTCTAACCACTTTCGTTCGGTAATATCTTTCACGGCAATCAGCGTTCCAACTGGTTCACCGTTGCTATTACACAACAGCGTCGAATTGACTTCAGCCCAAAACTTCCTGCCGTCTTTTCGCTTGAGTTGTCCTTCCTTCCACCCATAAAACTGTCGCGATTTGTTAGGGTCATCTCCCTGAAAATCTAGCCACCCTTCGATCGCTGAAAAAAACTGTTCTGCGGGTTTTCCCACCATTTCAGCCGTCGAACACCCGACTAGCTTCGCCATCCGAGAATTAACAAACTGCACACGCTCTTGCACGTCCGTGATCACTACCCCATCGTTCAAATTCTCAACCACCGTTTGCAAGAGCCAGTTTGATTCTCTAGCGGTTGGATCAAACTGGCTCTCACTAGTGTAGGGTTCGGTCGCCACACTTGGCTCTTTGGGACTCTCTGCTTCCAAGTGTTGAAGGATGTTTGCCATGCCGCTTATGAGGTGAGGATTGGAGCAGGTAGAGCATTTATTGAAGGTGCAACCTTGAAGATTGCCTAAACCTGCCTCTATTTAGGGATGGGCTTATCAATCTGAGAACTTAAACTCAGGAAAAAGAATTTATTCAAATTTGATACTGAAATCCTCTCACTGAACCGGAACTTTATAAAGAAGCTAACGCTTTGCGGCCATCAGTAAGCGCTTTTTCTAAACTAGACCCCCTGTACTTAGGCGGCGACGCTAAGTTAGTGAGTGCTATTCGTTTAGGCTTCCCAAACCAATGACTTAATACGCAACCATACGCTGCCGAATTAGGTTTGCAAGCTCCGGCGCATGATCTTGAGGCAGTGCATGACTGGCATAAGGTAACACAACGAGTTCCGCTTGAGGAACTTTCTCAGCGTAGGTTTGGCTATGCCAAAGCGGAATCGTATCGTCTTGATCGCCAGTAATTACTAGTGTGGGGACAGAGAGACGATGAATTTCTTTCTCAACGGTGTCGATCGCATCTTCAGGGCGCAGGCGATTGACGAGGAATGATCGTGCCGCAGGTTGGGCGTTGAGTTGCTGTCGAAACCAGGCAATCTGTGCCAGTGGTTTTTCTTGCCTCAACCCTTGAGCGATGGGTTTTACAAGCTGGAGTGCCCAATCGACGATCGGGGTTTGCCAGAGCAATGGACGCAAATGGTCATAGCGCCCAGCAAAGCTGTCATCCCGAATTCCGGCTGGAGCCGCTAAGATCAGACCTTTTACAGATGTTGGATACTGTAACGCATAAGCAGACGCAACCCAGCCGCCGAATGAATGTCCTAAAAGATAAAAACTTTCCAACTGCAACGCTTCTACCACCTGCTGCACAAATTCAACTTCTTTAGCAATGTTGTATTGAATCAGAGGTTTTGTTGAGTCTCCAAATCCCAATAGATCAAGACCAATGCAGCGATACTGATCTTGAAGCTGATGCATTAGTGGCATCCAGCAACTTCCATCTCCCATGAAGCCATGCAACATCAGCAATGGCGCTCCATTCCCCATCTCAATATAAGCGGCGTGGGCAGACTCTAATCCATCGAAACTGAGGTGAATGTGCAGAGAGGATTTTTGAAACAAGGGGCGGAAAACTCTGACGGTTTGATAAGCTTACTGTCTTACTTTATCGAATCTACATGAAACGCGATAGCCTAAAGGTAATGTTTCTAATCTTAGGAGCTACGCAGAGGTTTCTGGTTGGCAGCGGATTGCGGATACCTTCAGAAGAGGCTTCGCCTGCCGATATACAGCCTTTTTCGATCAAGTGAGGTACATCCTGAATGGAAAAGGGGCTAGAGCGTACCTCATGGGAATGGAAATCGCTATAGCCGATATAACAGGTTAACAATCTAGTTGGAACCAGGGAGCTATATTTGCTATCAGATCTGTTGCCAATGCGTAAGTCCTGTAATCTGTGCCATCTCTAGGAGAAGCACCTATGTTACCGTTAAGGACTGTGATTTTTCAGAGTGTTGCCCTGATTGCAATTTTTGCTAACTTCTTTTCTCCAGCGAATGCGTCTTCTCTGCCGAGTTTTACCTCTGAGCAATTACAACGCATTACTCGTGATAGTACTCCTACAAACTCGCAAGATTTTTTTAGAAGAGGGCAGGCTCAGTTTGAGCGAGAAGTCCGATTGCTACAGCGTTGGCGAGAATCATCACCTAGAGAAATTCTCAAAATTGCTCCACCTTTAGGTAACGCTCAAGATAGACAGACTTCAGAGTTCTTCCAGAAAAATCGTTTGTATCCAGATCGGCGTACTAATTCACGGCATCAGTAGAGTATAGGTTGATATTCCTAGATTCAAGGTAAGCCTTGCGATAACTCAATTCAAAGGGGAAACTGTCTTGCGATCGCAAATATCTTGCCTCAGTCAGTACTAGGGTTCGGTACATCGCCATGAGGCTCTTTACCATCGTCAGTAATTAGTCAAAAATTAGTCAAAAAGTGCTAATTTTCGGTGAAATTACTTCAATTTCTCCCTAAAGTACGGACAAAAGTAGTATTTTGTATGTAGTTCAAAAAATAATTCTTTCATAAAGACTAGTGGTATTCCCCTACCAGAGTCAGTCTCTGCTTTGGCTAGAAGTCGAAAAAATTACGCAGGTCAAGTTGCCCTCCTGCACAGCTTTTGACTAAAGCTTAAAGAGCGGACTTTAAGAATTGGGAGGAAGAAATCAAGATGTCGTTAGAAAGTGCGGATCGGTTTTTGAAAGCGGTGGCTCATAATCAGTCCCTCCGCGAGAAATTTGAAGCGGCTAAATCACCCGAAGAATTTTTGAGCGTATCTCATCGGTTAGGGTATTGTTTTACAACAGCGGAGCTACAGAAGACTGTGTCAGACTTCAGTAAAAATATTCAATTGCGCCGACCCACAGGAGTGGGGAAGTGGCTGCGATCGCAACAATGGATTTAACATCGGTCATGATAGTAATGATTGAGATCAGTAGATAAATATCTCTAGGTGTAGAGAAAAAAGGCTATCGAACTGTGCTGAACAGACGTTTTATGCTTTAACCATCTCTAGCTAGGTTAGGAGCAGTGCTACAGATGTCATGTATTTTCTTTGATTTTCGTATAGAATTTTATAGCTTTGTATGGATATCAACTCACGGGGCACTCTAGCATCAACGTAGAGGTGCTGGATGATTCCAGTTATGAACTATGCAAGACCACGAGTTTCTTCAACAGTATTTGTTAGGAGAAAGAAACTTTAATGGGGCCAATCTTGCTCGGATTAATTTGATAGGTGCTGCTTTGGCAGAGATCAGTTTGGTCGCTGCGACTCTAACAGAGGCAAATCTACCCTTCGCCTATCTTGCTTCAGCCACTCTGAGCAGAGCCAACTTAACCCAAGCTAATTTGAGCCAGGCTTTTTTGCGCTGTGTTGACTTGAGATTTGTCAAGTTAGGAACGGGAAATTTAACGGCTGCTGATTTGACAAAAGCCGATTTGAGAGGAGCTTTCTTGGCGAAAGCAACGCTCAGAGGTGGTCAGCTGAGTGGTGCTAACTTGGCAGGAGCAAATTTGCGGCAAGCCGACTTAGAAGGCAGTAATCTCTGTGCTGCTGATCTACGCGACAGTAACTTGCGCTCAACAAATCTGGCTAAAGCAAATCTAAGCTGGGCAAATTTGACCCATGCAAGACTAAATGACACTCTCTTGCAGGGGACGGTGTTCAACGGAACTCAATTTTGTGAGGCTTATCTGGATGGTCTAGATCTGTCTGGTGCTGACCTCAGTAGCGTGGATTTGAGCCAAGCTCGCTTCAGAAATAGTAACTTGCGGCAGGCAAATCTAGAAGGGGCGAACTTACGGAACGCCGAGTTGCGGTTGACGATCCTGGCACAGGTAAACTTGCGGGCAACCAATTTAAGTGGTGCTGACCTCCGCAGCACCAATTTAGATGAGGCAATTTTGGAGCGAGCACTCTACACGGAAACAACTCTATTTCCAGAGGGCTTTGACCCAGCGGCTCACGGCGCTTACTTGATCGATGACGAAGTAGCTGTTGCTTGAGAAATATCAAAATGATTTTTACAGAAGATTACACAGAAAATGCTGGGTCACTCAGCTTTGACATTCTCGCGTGTCAACACACGGAGGATCGAGAAGCCTGTTGGCAAAATCTCACTCAAGAATTGATGCATGAACTGACAGTGCATCAGAATAAGCTACGACAGGCGATCGCTCAACGCCATCAAGTCGAAGCTGAACGCAAACAACTAGCAGAAAAACTGGAAGAAAGTGAGGCAAAGAACCACGCGTTAATAGAGGCGTCGGCTGCGCAGGCACAGCAGTTTGGTCAAGCCTTGAAACAATTGCGCCAAAATCAGGCCCAAATTATTCAAACTGAAAAGATGGCAAGTTTGGGTCAGTTAGTGGCGGGTGTTGCCCATGAAATCAATAACCCCGTGAATTTTATCTATGGCAATCTACCTCACGCGGCTGACTATGTCCAAGACTTAATGCACTTGCTTCAGCTATATCAGCAGCATTATCCTCATCCTGCTCCAGCGATTGAAGCAGTAGCCACAGCCATTGACCTTGATTTTCTAATTGAAGATTTACCTAAACTGCTGATGTCCATGAGGGTAGGCGCAGCACGTATCCAAAAGATTGTTTTGTCATTGCGTAACTTCTCTCGCTTAGATGAAGCGGAAATGAAAGAGGTTGATATCCATGAGGGAATTGAAAGTACGTTAATGATTCTGCAAAATCGGCTGAAGACCCGATCCAATCATTCTGAAATTTCTGTGCTGAAGGATTACGGAAAGTTGCCCTTTGTAGAATGCTATGTTGGACAACTCAATCAGGTGTTGATGAACGTCCTGGTAAATGCGATCGATGCTCTAGACGAACGGGATCAAGAACGATCGCTTGACCAACAAATACAGTATCCCAGTACTATTAAGATCACAACAGCAGTATTACCCGACAATCAGATCGCTATCCGCATTGCTGATAACGGGCTGGGCATTCCAGAACAGATTCAACAACGGGTCTTTGACCCTTTTTTCACCACAAAACCAGTCGGTAAAGGCACGGGCATGGGAATGTCCATTAGCTATCAGATTGTGGCTGCAAAACACAAAGGTCAGTTGTACTGTCACTCTATACCAGGACAGGGAGCCGAATTTGTGATTCAGATCCCAATCCAGCAGCAACCCTAATAGGGACTCCAACACAATTTGACAAATTGTTCTTTAACCTCGGTATTCGTCGCCGCAGTCGCCAATCACTTTGTGCAAATCGCGCGATCGCGAGGTCACTTCTGCAATTCTTCGATAATCCTCCTCATCCAAAGCAAAACCAAAGACTCTGGCGTTGTCTGCAATATGCTCTGAAACACCAAGCCGTGCCCCTACGATCGCGCCTGCTACAGTGGGACGTTCCAGAACATATCGAACGGCTACATTTGTGAGACTCACACCATATTTCTTAGCAATCTGTTCTAATATCTCTAGTAATTGCTGAAACAGATTCCAATTGCCCCATCTAGTGATCATATTCTTATACTTTCTAAGCGATGCCGTTGTTAATCCAGAGTTTCCTGGTTCTGGCATTTTTAGAAATCGCTCAGACAACAATCCACCAGCTGCCGTTCCGTAGGCTAATAGGTGAATGTTGTTTTTCTCACAGAATTTTGCCATTCGTGAGCTTGGGCGTTGGTCAATGATTGAGAATTGAACTTGATTAGAAATAATTTTAATACCAGAGTTGACAATAGTTTCAAGATGATCAGTATCAAAATTAGTCAACGCCAAATGTTTAATTTTTCCTTCTTGCTGAAGATCAGTCATATGCTTCAGCGCTTCTAAATAATTTTTATCTTGATAATCCCACCAATGAAATTGTACTAAATCTAACGTTTCCACTCCCATTCGTCGCAGTGAAATATTAATATTGTCCTCAACGATCTTTTGGGTCATTCGACCCGGACGAGGAACCCATTTTGTAAAGGCTTGGATCTGAGAAACTGCATCTTCTCCACGATCGTTGATCAATTGTTTGCGAAATTCGCCCATAAAATCTTCTGCAGGACCATAGTGATCGGCTAAATCCCACGTTGTAAATCCAGCATCAATGTAGTCAAACATCGCCGCGATCGCTTTGCGCCGATCGATTCCACCATGCGCTCCTGACACTTGCCACATTCCGTTGAGAACCCGGCAAATTTTCAGGTCAGACGTAAATTGAAATTGGCTCGCTTCAGGTAGAGGCATTGGAAATCGGATAGAACAGCGTGAGTTCATTTAAAAGCAAAGAGGCGCTTTGTGCAACGCCTCTGGAACTGCTATTGGATTGGAATCTAAACTCAATCAACTCACTAAACTTGATTAACTAACTCTGAATTAACCAACTTTCGTTGCATTAACATCTACCGTATCTGCCGATGCAGTTTCTCCATTCATGGAAGCGGTTTCCCCTGTTTTCTGCGCTTTGAGACGATCCATTAATACAGTCGATATCTCAGCAACTAGTAAACCAAGCACAACAGTATCATCGATCTGACCAATTAAGGGAACAAAGTCAGGTAGCAGATCGATCGGGCTGAAGATGTAAAGAAGGGAACCCAGAATGATCAGCCAGCGATACTTGGAGTTGCGAATTGTGTTGCGATACCAGTCGTAGAACGGAAGTTTCATGTTTTTTGTCCCTCATCTGATGTATTTATAATGTCAAATTATGGCGGAGTAGTCTGGTGTGGAAAACTGTCGAAAGACGTGGGGGAGAACCGACTAGAGAAGAAGGATGAGGCATGAAGAAGTGATTGTGGGGCTATGAGAGGAAGATTTGATTCTTGGATTTGCTTTTTTGGGTCTGGCGTTGGGCTATTTTCCAGGTTTGCGGATGAATCGGGCGACGATCGCGCTGGTGGGGTCTGGTTTGCTAATTGGAGTGGGATCAATTGGTTTAGAAGAGGCGTGGCGAGCGATTGATGCAAAAATGATTGTCTTTTTGCTCAGCCGATCTTTGGTTCGGTTGCTAATCTGATTGTCGTTCACGCTTCAGCAAGTCTTGGGTACAAGCTCTCATTTTCAGAGCATCTCCGTTTTGGGTTGCCGCTCACGCTTTTGACGCTAGGATTCGCTTATTTTTGGCTTCACAACTCCCGTTAATTGACGGGGAAAGGAAGCCTTCGAGAATATCAGGCGGTTCCAGCCACGTGCATTACTTGCTAGCGATTCGCTTTGCGAAGCTCCGAAGGATCGCAGGTGGTGTCGAAAGTAAATTGGGAATCAAAAATTGGGAATCAACGTTGCTGCTGGGTTGCCTAAATTCTGAACGACGAGTCACGAGTTGTGAATTATTTCGGTATTCTAGAGAAGTGAGTTCAACAAACTTAATATCTTCTGGCTGAAATTTATCTCTACTCTCAGTATTCTGCGCTCTTCCCTAACCTGTTTATGAAATGCATCATCGATCGCCGCGCTCAGTTTTCGGCAAGTCATCGGTACTATTTGCCAGAACTGAGTGAAGCCGAAAATTTTGAGCGGTTCGGAGCCTGCGCTCGCCATCTTGGGCACGGACACAACTATGTTCTCTATGTCTCAATGCTGGGCGATCTAGACGAATATGGCATGGTGCTTAACCTGTCGGATGTAAAGCACGTCATCAAGAAAGAAGTTACCAGTCAGTTAGACTTTTCGTTTCTCAACGAGACTTGGACAGAGTTTCAGGAGACTCTGCCAACCACCGAACATATTGCACGATCGATTTGGCATCGACTTGCTCCTCAGCTACCAATCGTTCGCATTCGAGTCTATGAACATCCTGAACTTTGGGCTGACTACTTAGGAACCAATATGGAAGCTTATCTTACTATTAGCACGCATTTTAGCGCCGCTCATCGTTTGGCTCGCCCCGACCTGAGCTTTGAGCAAAACTGCGAGATTTACGGCAAATGCGCTCGTCCCAATGGTCACGGTCATAACTACCACTTGGAAGTGACGATTAAAGGAGACATTGATCCGCGTACGGGGATGATTGCAGACTTGGTCGCGTTTCAACAAGCAGTGGATAATTTTGTTGTTGAACCGTTTGATCACACTTTCCTAAATAAGGACATTGCTTATTTTGAGAAAGTGGTTCCAACGGCAGAAAATATCGCAGTTCACATTCGCGATTTGCTGGAAGCGCCAATTAGCAAAATTGGAGCGCAGCTTTATAAAGTGAAGCTGATTGAGAGCCCGAATAATTCTTGTGAAGTGTATGGTTCTGGTATTACTGATCCGATCGCGTCCATGATGCGCGAACCCGCTACAGTAAGCGTTTAAGAACCTTCGGGCCGCAATAGTGCACAAGCGCCTGGAATTGCATTTCGGGCGCTTTTTGGTATCCTTCAGCCCTGCGGATGAGTTTTAATCCATCAAAAGCCAGTAGCGCGATCGCACATTCTCGCCAATACTAGCTACCAAGTAAATAGATAGGGAGTAATTTATGGCTTCTCCTACACCCCTTCACGGAACCGATCTGGTGGATTGTGCCAGAGCTAACGCGAAACAAGGCGTCGAGACAGCTGCTAATTTGTGCGGCTATGGCAGTGACCTCAACACCTTCCGGGCAGAACTTGAAAAAGCCTGCAACGATATGCGAATTGAGTTCAATGAACTGAGTGATTTAATCAAAGATAATCAGGTTTCGGTTGGCATCGATGGCACTACGATCGCGCCTGATACGAAGTCAGAGCTTTAAACGGGTCGCGCTTTTTGCTTCTTCTCAAAGTATTGCTGATGATCGTCTGTTGCCAACCAGTACTCGGACGCGGGCTGAATCTCAGTGACGATTTCTTTCTCGTATTTGCCGGAGCGACTCAGATCATCTCGTGACTGTGTAGCGGTTTGTATTTGTTCAGAGGTGTGACAGAAGATGACCGATCGGTATTGCTCACCACGATCGGCTCCCTGTCGATTCAAACTGGTGGGATCGTGAATGCGCCAGAATACTTCTAGCAGTTCGGCATAACTGACGACGTTTGGATCATAGTCGACCTGACACACCTCTGCATGTCCGGTAATTCGAGATAAAACGTCTAGATAGCTTGGGTTCTCGAAGTGCCCGCCCATGTAGCCGACCGATGTTGAAACGACGCCTTTGGTGGCGCGGAAAGCAGCTTCCGTGCCCCAAAAGCATCCCGATCCAAATGTTGCAGTCTCCACAATAGATTCAGTTAGGGATCCAACATTTTAGAGACGGTCAGCACGTCTTTGTCCCCTCGGCCCGAGCAATTGATCACAATGCGAGGGCTGCCTTCTAGTTGAGGACAGAGACTATCGAGGTACGCGATCGCATGTGCCGTTTCTAAAGCAGGAATAATGCCTTCTAATTGCGACAATCTCTGGAATGCAGTCAATGCCTGTTCGTCGGTCACAGCGTAGTATTCTGCTCGTTCTGTCTCCATCAAGTAGCTGTGTTCCGGTCCAACTCCCGGATAGTCTAGTCCCGCACTGATCGAGTGGGGTTCAATGACTTGACCATCTTCATCTTGTAGCAGATAGCTCATTGCGCCATGTAGTACGCCGACTCGTCCTTTCGTTAATGTTGCCGCATGTTTCTCGGTTTCAACTCCATGTCCTGCGGCTTCGACGCCAATCATGCGAACGGAGCGATCGCCAACAAATTCGTGAAATAAGCCCATTGCGTTAGATCCGCCGCCAACACACGCGAGTAGAACATCTGGCAGACCGCCCCACTTTTCTTGACACTGAGCGCGGGTTTCTTCACCAATCATCGCGTGAAAATCTCGCACAATCATCGGATAGGGATGAGGACCTGCTACCGAACCGAGAATATAATGCGTGGTTTCAACGTTTGTCACCCAATCGCGAATCGCTTCAGAGGTCGCGTCTTTGAGCGTTCCAGTGCCCGCTTCCACAGGACGCACTTCTGCACCCATGAGCCGCATCCTGAACACATTAAGGGCTTGCCGCTCCATGTCGTGGACGCCCATATAAATCACGCACTGTAAACCAAATCGAGCGCACACTGTTGCCGTAGCAACGCCATGCTGTCCGGCTCCGGTTTCAGCAATGATGCGCTGTTTGCCCATCCGTTTGGCCAGGAGAGCTTGCGCGATCGCATTATTAATCTTGTGAGCGCCTGTGTGGTTTAAGTCTTCTCGCTTGAGATAAATTTGTGCGCCTGTGCCATCAGGTCGCGCGTAATGCGCGGTCAAACGTTCTGCAAAGTAGAGCGGACTTGGGCGACCCACATAATCGCGGAGTAGTCCTCCAAGTTCTGCTTGAAAGCTTGGATCTTGGCTGTAGTGCTTGTACGCGGTCTCCAACTCGGTCAAAGCAGGCATGAGGGTTTCAGGAACATACTTACCACCGAACTTACCAAATCTTCCTAGTGCATCAGGGCGATTTTCCGAAGAGACACTGTTTCGGTTGGGAGAAAGCGGTGTAGTCGTCACAATCTGAACCCAGTAAAGTACAGCCTCCATTGTATCGAGACTTAGAGCAGAATTAAACCGCGATCCTTTAGAGTTTGGCAACGCCAATTGCAAGTCGATTTGATTACCCTTTCAAGGCATCCATTCCAAACCTACTCCGATGCGATCGTCGCGCCCCTGCCGAGAATTCTGCCGCTGAAGATCAGTCGAAATTCTTAAGTGATGCGTCACGGCATACCTAAACGAAAGTGTTGAGAGCCCGACCTCCGAATCACTTCCAGGAGCCACCCAACTTTGGCTTAACGCAATATCTGCTCCGCCGCCTCGCGACAGTACGAGTAGAACACGAACTCCTAAAGTTGCGCCGCTTGTAGAGTATCGATCGGTTTCTAGATGCCGATAGCCAACTACCGGAGCGACATTGACATAGCTTCCTAGAGGACGCAAATAGTAGTTTAAGTTTGCGCCGATCGCACTTCGTCCCTTAAATGTTGTTTGATAGTCTGCGGTTACGGTCAGTCGAGTTTTACCAATCCTCAGATCTTCAATCCCCAGAGCCAGCCCTGGATCGTCTTCTGGTGAAAATCGCAAATATCCTATCCGCGCCCGAGTCCGAAAGCTGGGATCATTCTGAATGTCGTCAGCCACTGTTGGAACTTTTTTTAACCATCGTTGCAGCACAGGGCTATTTTGAATGATTTGAGGATCCAGATCGAGGGAGGTTAGTTCATCTCCCAACGCTGGACTTGTTCCCACTAACACTCCTAGCCATGCCATTAAAACTCGTTTCATCCGCGCCCCGCACTCAGAACCTGCATCCAACCTGATGCATCATACTGACTGTTGAGTGTTCTATCCAGCACAATTCTTGAAGTTTTAAAATTAAAAAAGCGGCTCTGCCTTAACAGAACCGCCATCACCAAGGGGTAACTTGGATTTATTGGTCTTAACGAACTTTTCCGTGTGTCGCAACCATATCAATCGGCTTGATGGTGTACAGTTTCAACAACTGCCAGCCGTTAGAGAAATAGTACGGTAACTTCTGAAGCGTTTTTGTGAGTTTGGAGCCTTGCTTAGCCGCGATCTCGCTCAATTTCTCGTTGTTCTGAACGCACGTTTCCAGCCGCTTGTAGAAATCTGGATGCTTCACGTTCAGGATGACGGGGAAGACGCGACCAGCGGTTTGATTGGTCTTCTCAATCACTTCATACTCAAACTCACGGGTGTTCAAGCCCAGCGACTCGTAGAAGCCTGAGCGCTGAATATCGTTCAAGTACATCGTTGCGAACACAGACAGCAGGAAGAATCGACACCACAACTTCGCTTTCCAGTCATTTAGAAACTGAGGCTGGGCACGCATAACAGCATCAAAGAAGTCACCATGGCGATTCTCGTCCTGGCACCAGTTATCAAAGAATTTGAAAATAGGATAGAGCCGATCTTCAGGGTGCTGATCGAGATGATGGAAAATTGTGATGTAGCGCCAGTAGCCGATCTTCTCAGACAAGTAGGTGGCGTAGAAGATGAACTTCGGCTTGAAGAAGGTGTATTTGCGGCTCTTGGTCAAGAAACCCAAATCCAAGGACAGATTAAAGTCTGACAAGGCTTTGTTTAAGAAGCCTGCATGACGCGCTTCATCCCGTGCCATTAACGCAAAGCCTTCAGCTAAGAGGGGATGACGGTCTTTGAGCTTGCGAGACAGTTCTTTGTAAAGCAAAAAGCCAGAAAACTCAGCTGTGCAAGAGCGTTCTAGAAATTCCACAAACATTTTGCGGGTTTCACCATCAATGTGATCCCAGGATTGCTCGAACTCAGCATCCCGCACAAAGTGATGGCGATTGTAATCGGTGCGAAACTCTTGGAGGAGGGCCCGAATCTCATCTTCGTTGCACGATAGATCCATTCTCGCCATCTCTTCAAAGTCGGTGGTGTAAAACCGAGGCGTCAGAATGGTCTCTTTCGCTGGAACTTTGATTCCAGGGCGCAGTTCTTCAAAGCTAGGTTTTTTAAGGGAATCTACCATGAGTATCCGATCGCTCTTGATAAGGGTTTCCTCTGGCAAAGTGGCGATAAGTTCACCACAGAGTAGGAGTTACGTCCCTCAGTGTACCAAGCTTGCTGCAAGGAAATTTCTGTGATCGCGTTAAGACTTGCAACAGATGTTTACATTTCGCAATACGGAGTTTCAGGGCTTGCAGTGTCAGTTTCTGGCGAATCCTGCGTAAAGTTTTTATGATTGTTCATAGTAGTCTCTGAAGCGTCGCTGAGAATCTATGAACAAAGTTGGCACTACCTATGTTCTGTGGTTAGGAGGACTGCTAGGCTTTGCAGGACTGCACCGCTTGTATAACGGCGAAGTCCGCACAGGTTTGCTATGGCTGTTTACCTGGGGATTGTTTGGGGTCGGTCAGCTAGCAGATCTAATCTTCATTCCAAAGATGGTGGAGTCGCATAATGCTCGGTTAGGTAGCGGTCAGGGAACTGTGCCTCAGATTCAGGCAGTCGCGCTTGCTCAAACTCCGATCGCAGATCCATTGGGGCTTCGCTTCTCGAAGCAGCAGATCCTGATTGATTTGTTGAAAGCAGCGGATGCCAGAGGCGGCAAACTCTCAGTTACGCAAGGGGTAATGGCAACCGGAATTGGATTTATTGAGATCGAAGCTTTACTAGGAGACATGCTAAAGAGCGGGTATGTCGATGTCAGCAACGATCCCGAAACCGGGATTGTTTTATATGAATTCAAAGAATTATCGTAGCCGTTGAATCCCTCATATCTCTTCATGAAAAAGCTCTTCATGAAAAAGCGCGATTAGAAATCTAATCGCGCTCCATCGTATTCAAGTTAACTTGTCTTCAGAATTCCCTTAATTTCTCGTGAGCCATTTCTGCCCGTTGAGACGCTGCACCGCTCCATAGACCAGCAGATCTAACGTGACTCGGCGCTCATCGATGAGAAAAGATTCCATGGTGCTGAAGCGATTGCTTTCTGCACAAGAAAATCCTTTCAATCCATTGATCGTTTCATCGAAGAAGAAGATATTGAATTCTCGCAACTGCTTCTGATTGGATTGCCACTTGCCAACAATCTGCCAGCATTCCGGAGACTGATTGTAGCCTTTGATCGGAATTTTTCGCTTTTCAAACGAGAGATCGAGCGACGTTGCGCCCATCGTTTCGAGTCCTTTCTTCAAGGCAGGAATATAGTGTTGCTGAATAAATTGGGTAAACGGCTTATCTTCCAACGCGGGCGGCTTCTCTTTTTTGGCTTTAGCTGGCTTCTCGCCATCTGCCGCCGCTTTGGCCTTAGCCGCAGGCTTTTCACCATCCGTCGCCGCTTTGGCAGCTTTCGCCTTGGCAGCAGGTTTTTCAGCGTCCGGTGCGCTATCAACTGTCTCTTCAGCAGTCTCTACCGCTGCTTTCACAGCTTTATCAGATGGAGAATCAGGCTTTGCGGTTTTCGCAACTTTTGGAACCGTTGCGTTAGGATTGTCCTCAGCATTTACAGCGTCGGGATCAGGCGCATTCGCAGTCGGAATATCGGTAGTGGCAGGATCGCCTGTGCCCTTGATATGTTCGTCTACAACATCTGGCGCCATCTGAGCAGTTGAGTCTATCTGCTCGGTGGTGGTAGGCGGCTTGGTTTCCGCATCGTCTGGGCGCTTGGTCTCTTCGTCTGACATGGCTCACAATCCTTTCATCTTTCATTGAGCAATTCGATTTAATGATAGCGAACTGTGGAGCTTGAAGGATGAGGGTTAGCGGATAGGAGGGAAAGCGAACTGTGGAGCTTGAAGGATGAGGGTTAGCGGATAGGAGGGAAATAGATTGGAGCTAAATGTAACGGTTGAAGGTCAGGGATATCCAATTTTATGTCTGCACGGGCATCCGGGATCGGGGCGCAGTATGCGGGTATTTACTCAGCATCTTTCTAAGCGATTTCGGACGATCGCGCCGGACTTGCGAGGCTATGGTCAAAGTAAGACGCGTCAAGATTTTGTCATGACGGATCATCTGAACGATTTGGAGCGGGTACTCGATCGCTATGCCATAGAGCGCGGTCTCATTTTAGGCTGGTCATTGGGTGGAATCTTGGCGCTGGAACTGGCCGTCAAATATCCAAAACGGTTTAGCGGCCTAATTCTTGTTGCAACGGCAGGGCGTCCGTGGAGCGGTCACCCACCCGTGAGTTTACAGGATAATGTGTATACCGGGATCGCGGCGCTTATTAACTCGATCAAGCCAGGATGGGATTGGAATATTGAAACCTTTGCGAAGCGATCGCTGTTTCGCCACTTGATTCAGCAGCATACGCCGTCTGCCTATCAATACATTGCAGACGACG
The DNA here is from genome assembly GCF_059501405.1 of Myxacorys sp. NCBI lineage: Bacteria > Bacillati > Cyanobacteriota > Cyanophyceae > Leptolyngbyales > Leptolyngbyaceae > Myxacorys > Myxacorys sp. Next base: position 32,984 of record NZ_JCACCM010000161.1, on the reverse strand, counting down.
CCATTTACGCGTTCCTGAATACGTCGCCAGCAGCAAACCGGGCGCTCAATACAGCGATGCGAGGAGGCTACACTCGCGTTCAGGGATATGAAAAGATTGATTGTCCGTGTCTAATGCTGGCAGGAGAAGCAGATCGGCACATCAGCGCGATCTCTAGCCTAGAAACGGCGGAAGCCTTGCCGAACTGCGAGTCAAAGGTTTACCCGAATACGGCACATTTGCTGCCGTGGGAGATCCCGACTCAGATTTTAGAAGACATTGATCACTGGCTGGAGTGGCATCCAGAGGCGATTGGCGCAACTGCATAGAACTTGCAGAGGAGCACGGAAACCTCTGATCAGATGTTTGTCGCCTCGCTTAAAACTGACCGCTCAAAATCCCAGAGGGCACTACGCGATCGTTTTTGTCATCGTACACGGTCAAGTTCTTCGGCTTGCATCGCATTACTTTGGCAGTAATGTTTTGTGCCCCTTCGCGCTCTAAATCTTCCACGTATCCACCTTGACTTGACGCTGCCATTTTCTGCGCAGGGAACGGACCAAAATAGTAGATGCAGCGTGGGTTCTCTGTTCTAATTTCAACCCACCAAGCCAGTCCAACCGCATCTAGAAGAGTTGTCAGAAGTTCGTTCATAAGATCAAATGCCACTTACATTACAGAACTGTTTGTGAACGTTTTGAAGTTTGATCAAAAACCTAGTACTACGTTTCACACTAAACGAGGTTGCCCAAAAAAACCTCTGCTCTACTATGACTTACAAACGAAATGCAAGCACAGATTTCTTTATACTGCCTTGCATTTCGTTTTGCAATCGTCTTTGTGTCCAAATCATGCAGGGATCGCATTGGGGATCATGTTGGCTTGACTGAATCAAGATGAATCGTTGTTGTCCAACGTTGCCGAAACACTTCGTAAAGTGTCATCCCTGCGGCAACCGAAGCATTTAGGCTAGGAGTCTCACCTTGTAAGGGGATAGACACTAGGACATCGCAACTTTTTTGAGTCAGAAGATTTAATCCTTCTCCTTCCGCACCAATCACTAAAACAGAAGCTTTGGCAAATTTCACAGTATGAATTGGCTGACTGGTTTCGGCGGCGGTTCCATAAATCCAGAATCCGGCTGCTTTGAGATCATCTAAAGCTCGAGCAAGGTTAACAACTCTTGCGATCGGAAGCTTATCTAGCGCACCTGCTGCCACTTTCATCACAGTAGAAGTGACACCCACTGCACGACGCTGAGGAATGACCAGTCCTTGCGCTCCCAGCGCTTCAGCCGTCCGAACAATTGCCCCTAGATTGTGGGGATCAGTAATGCCATCGGCGACAATAATCACAGGTTGATCGGTAGCGGCTTTTGCCTGCTCGATCAGATCGCCTAGCTCCAAGTATTCGTGGGCTGCCACTTGAGCGGCGATGCCTTGATGATTCGCGCGATGAGTAATTTGATCCAATCGCTGAGGGGAAACTTCATCGATCACGGCACCATTCGCTTTCGCTTGATTCAACAACCCATGAAAGCGGCTGTCGTACCGGAGCCTAGAAGTAACCCAAATTTTGTTTAAGGTGCGATCGCCCTCCAAGGCAGATAGGAGCGTATGGCGTCCATACAGCAGATCGAGAGATTCTTCTGCTTCTGCAAACGGCGAACCAACCTCGGCATCTAAGGCGCGATCGTAGTCTCGTTTGTTGGCACCGCTAAAGCTTCCGTAGCGATCTTGTTTGCCCTCGCGAAACTCTCGCCCGGGCTTACCAAATTGTCGATCGCCAGAACTTGGGCGAGAATCGCCCTCAAATCGTCGCTCTCGTGACGCGTTCCGAGGTTCATCCCGGTCAAATCGCTTGCCGCCACCCGTCTCAGGTCGCCGCTCTCGCGATTCAGGACGGGGCGAGCGAGCAGGTTTACCAAATCGTCGATCGCCAGAACTTGGGCGAGAATCGCCCTCAAATCGTCGCTCTCGTGACGCGTTCCGAGGTTCATCCCGGTCAAATCGCTTGCCGCCACCCGTCTCAGGTCGCCGCTCTCGCGATTCAGGACGCCGACCATCGCGCTTGTCATACCCGCCGCGACTGGCTCCGCCAAACTCTGAAGAATTGCTGTCCCGCCGCTCTCTCGACCCGTCACGCGCATCTCGTTTGCCCTGATAGCCGCCACCACGCTCGTCAAATCGGCGTTCTGGCTGGCCCTCTCGATTCGCTCTGCCAAATGCTGAAGAACTGCGATCGGAGCGCTTTTTCGGGCTCTCACGGCGCACATCCCGCTCCTCCGAGTAGTTGTCAGAAAAATCGGAGCGATCGCGGGGTGCATCGTCATCAAAGCGCTTTCGCCGCAGGGTGGGCGCGCTAGGACGCGAACCGCCAACAATGGGACGCTTGCCCTTAAATCTAGGTTTCTTACCTGACCGATTGGGGGAGTTAAAGTTGCGCTTCTCGGTAGCCATAGTAATTTTTCCTGACAGAGTGAATAATCGGTCGACGGTAAAGAAACCAGTCAACGGTGAAGAGGTATTCAGTTGCGATGGAAATCTAAGACGCCGAATCTTGAAATCGCAAGATATCGATTCTAGCGTCTAATTTCCTTTCCCTGGTTATCCCTTTATCTCTTCGTCCAATTTTAGAGTGCTCAACAACTCTAGAAGGCGCGATGGATCGGTGAGGTAAAGGTAACCTACCAGTGCTTCGAGGCTTGTTGCTTGTTGATAAATTTCGGGATTAAGCCGCTTTGGGCGGTTAGAAGCAGCATTGCGACCGCGTTTGAGAATCTCTTGTTCGATCTCGGTTAGGTGAGGCAGCAGCGATCGCAGGTGGTCTGCCTGTTGCTCGGCGCGGACTTGAGCGACGACTTGACGATGATAAGTGTCCGATCGTTTTGGGGGCAATAGGTAATGCTGACGGATGTAGAGCTCATAAACCGCGTCGCCCAAATAGGCTAAAGCAGCAGGGGCAAGACATTGAGCTTGAGCAGAAGACACAGATTGGTTTGCACTGAGCCGTAAACCTAAGTAACTGCCAATAATGAAAGGAGAGGGATTGTTAGAGATCCCTGAATTATTATCCACTGCTCTTCTGTGTTGTTCCAACACCCTACCCGCTCTGAACCTGACTGCTCTTCAAATCACTAAAAAACCGACTATCTAAGTATAGATAGCGGCTCTTTAGATCTAAACCAAATCTAGGCGGACTTGATATTCTCAATCGCCACATCCACGGAGGGTTGTAGCGCCAAAAACTTCTCCAAGCGTACTAATTTGACGGTTTGCGTCACCCGTGGGTTGGTTACGATTTGCATCGTACCACTGGCAGACTGAGCTTTCTTAGCAATCTGTACTAATGCGCCAAGCCCGGAACTATCAATGAAATCGATAGTAGACAAGTCGAGTACGACATTTCTTGGACCATCATCAACACATTTTGACAAAACCTTGCGGAAGGTTGGCTCAGAAAATGCATCCAACAGACCTGTAAGGCGAAATAATTGATAATTATCCCTAACTTCTCGTGTGCCTCTTAGACTAACTGTTAGGGTAAGTTGCTCAGGAATAGCTCCCTCCTAGCGCTGACATGAAATCTATGAATTCGAGGCTTAAGTATACACTCTTGTAAGGCAGTTTGCTACTACCAGGGAAGGAAATTGAAAAAGGGATGAGACGTGAAATGGTGATGGCACTTGGATAGGTGTAACTTGATTCAGATAGCCCAGTAGTGGTGTAGACCTGTTGATCAGCTTCAATGCCGTGTTGTAAAGACGAACAATTTACCTCTAAAGGGCTGGATCAAGGATGGATCGTTCAAGCACAGGTCTACAACATCACCCACCCGACCGTCATGACCTGTTGCTGCTAAGCGTTGCTAGGGACCTCCGCTCATCCCTCATCCCTTCTACCGCCCTTCCCGCATTGCTTTAACGAATTCCTCAAACAAGTAGTCCGCATCATGGGGACCTGGACTTGCTTCTGGGTGGTACTGAACAGAAAATAGGGGAAGCGTCTTGTGACGCAATCCGGCGATCGTTTGGTCATTCAGATTCAAATGCGTCACCTCGACCGAGGTATCGGGCAACGAGTCAGCAGCGATCGCAAAGCCGTGATTCTGACTGGTAATCTCGATTTTCTGCTTCAGTCCCGCCGGTTGATTCAGCCCGCGATGCCCAAACTTGAGCTTAAACGTTTCTGCTCCAAGAGATAGCCCTAAGATTTGATGCCCCATACAAATGCCAAACACAGGCTTTTGGGCTTCTAATAGCGCTTTTGTGGTTGCAATGCCGTCTAAATTGGCTGCCGGATCGCCGGGTCCGTTCGATAGAAAAATGCCGTCAGGATTATGCTTGAGAATCTCATCGGCCGGGGTGTCCGCTGGAACAACAACCACACGACAGCCATAACTCGCCAACCGACGAAGAATATTACGCTTAATGCCAAAATCAAGCGCCACAACCGTCAACAGTTCTAAACCATCGGGTAGTGCTGTAGGACTAAATTCCCACTCTTTGTCGGTAACTTCTGACCATTCATACACTTCTGGCGTTGTCACTTCTTTGACTAAGTTTAATCCCGCCATGCTGGGCGCATCTTGCACCTGCTCTAATAATTCCGACGGATCAAGAACGTCAGTCGAGATGGCTCCGTTCATAGCCCCAACAGAGCGCAGCTTGCGAGTCAGAGAACGGGTATCGATACCGTAAATGCCGACGACATTATGCTGCTTCAAGTAATCTGGCAATGATTGCGTCGATCGCCAATTACTGGGGCGATCGCAGATGTTGCGAGCGATCGCTCCTTTAGCATGGGGGGCATTCGATTCTTCATCCTCCAGATTCACGCCCGTATTGCCTAACTCCGGGTACGTAAACGTAATAATTTGCCCCCGATAGCTTGGATCGGTCAGCACTTCTTGATAGCCCGTCATGCCCGTATTGAACACAACTTCTCCAAGGGTAGTTCCCGTAGCCCCAAACGAAAAGCCCGAATACGTCGTGCCATCCGCTAAGACAAGTAATGCAGGTTGAGCGGCAGTGAGAGACATAGCACAGTTACGATAAATTCCCCTCATTATTCCACGAGTTTTTGATTTCCGGGGGGTGGCAACGGGGTTTGTTGGGAAATGTGTAAAGAGTAGACGGATTCGCCGAGGGGATGATGGTGTTCTGCTGATTTTTGGAACTCTTAAGGTAATACTCTCCCTATCTGATGTCACTCCATGCCCAAGTCTTTTCGCGCTGGCACACTCCTACTCGCGATCGCAGGCGTTTTTGCCTTGAGCAACTTGGCGTGTAGTCAGGTGCATTCTGCCAAAGTAAAACCGCCACAAGCTAAACCGACTGTACCAGAAAAGACGCCTGCGCCTCAGGAGACGCCTCAAGATGAGAGCTATCGACTGGCAATGGACCGCGCAGATAGTGCAAAGAGCATTACTGAATCGGCTCAGTCGCCAGAAGATTGGGAACTCGTGATCGGACGGTGGCGAGACGCGATCGCGCTGCTCAAACAAGTGCCTAACGCTGATCCCAATAAAAAATTTGCGATTCAAAAACTTCGAGAGTATCAGCGCAACCTTGTCGTAGCAGAACGTCGGGCCAGAGGAATGGGCAAGGAGAATATCAAGGTTATTGATCCGGGGTTTAGCATCGACCCACCGATCAGCAAAGCGGAGTCAGCACCGAGTTATAGCGAGGGAGACAACGTTTATCGCGTCAAGATTAAATATCGTAAAAACCGAATTCCCGTGATTGATGTGGTGTTTAACGGCAGTCAGCGCTATGAAATGATGGTCGATACAGGCGCATCTAGCACGATGATTAATGAGGAAATGGCAGAGCGCTTGGGCGTCAAAGTCGTTGGCACAACCAAAGCCCAAACTGCCGCAGGTGTCGCAAACGTGCAGATCGGGTTTCTTCGCTCGATTGCGGTAGGAAATAATACGATCGTGGATGTGCCAGTCTCGATCGGCCCACTGGATATCGGGCTACTCGGTCACGATCTATTTGGAGACTGTGACCTCTCGATCAAACGGGATGTGGTGGAATTTGCACAATGTCAGAAGAATAAATGAGTTAGATGAATAAGCGGGCAAGACTTCTTTCCACTTTTTTACTTCTCTACTACTTTAGAAATGCGACGAGTTGGTTGAGTTTCTCCCAGGCTGCGCCAGAGTCTAAAATGTCGCGAGCTTGAGCGATGCCTTGCTCATAGGACGTAACCGCTTCTCCCACGTGTAGAGCTAGAGCTGCATTGAAAGCAACCACATCTCGCTGGGCAGGCGTTCCTTTTCCTTGCAGGACGGTTTGCAGAATTTCTGCGTTTGTATTTACGTCGCCGCCTTTTAGATCATCTAACGATGCAGAGACCAATCCAAATTGCTGGGGATCAAGACTAATGCGGTGAACCTGCTGATTCGATAAAACCGCTAGATCGGTCAAATCGCCCAAGCCCGCTTCATCTAATCGCTCTCTGCCATGAAGCACGATCGCCTGTTTCACGCCGAGTTGGTCTAGTGCCCCTGCGATCGCGTCGAGCAAGCTGGCATCAAACACTCCAATCACCTGTCCTGTCGGACGCAGGGGATTGACCAACGGACCCAACAAATTGAAAATCGTTCTTACCTTTAATTGCTGTCTCAATGGCGCAACGGTTTTAAGGGCAGGATGCCAGCCCGGAGCGAAGAGAAACGTAATGCCGACCGCCTCGATCGCGGCTCGAATCTTTTCCGGTGACGCGCTCAAATGAATGCCCAACGCTTCTAAAACATCTGCCGACCCGACCCGACTTGATGCCGATCGATTGCCATGTTTTGCCACTCGAACCCCTGCCGCCGCCGCGACAAAGGCAACCGCCGTTGAAATATTAAAGGTTGAAGCGCCATCGCCGCCGGTTCCACAAGTATCAATTAACGGTGTGGAGTGCGGAGCAGAGGAGATGGGGGAAGCAGCTTGAGCATAAACGACTTGTGCCATCCCTGCGAGTTCCGAGGCTGATATGCCTTTGGCTTGAATCGCCACTAGGAGTGCGCCCGATAGAGCAGGTGGAATCGCGTCGGTTAGCCAGCCCTGCATCAGAAACGCGGCTTGCTCTAGCGATAAAGATTCACGATCGAGCAGTTGTTGCAATAGTGTAGAAAAACTTAACAAATCTTTTGATTCTGCTAAGTTTTCACACAATGAAGAAGGTTGAATCATAAGCTATGTTGCTGGCGGCACATGAAAAGTTGCTTGAGTAAATAATTTACATTACTCTGAAGGCGTAATTACGCTGTTGGAGTAATGCTTTACGTTTACCAATCGGGACTTCAACGCTCTCTGGCCACCATATGCTCATATATAGTACAGATATGAGACCCTTTAACTAAGTAAAGTAAGAACTTAAGTACAAATGTGAGGCCCTTTACTAAGTAAAGTAAGAACCTAAGTACAGTAAGGTGTGCTAGCGAACAGCACAACACACGGTTTAAGCAGTATGTATGTTGTTTATCTAATACATCTTTGAGCCAGCAGCTCTTAGTATGTGGCGTGAATTTATGTTATAGGCAAAGGAAACGGTTAGCTGTGCGAAACGTGAGCCTGTTAAATGATTCTTTGAAACTAATTGTGCAACCGAGCGATGGGGAAGCCTATCCTGCCCTGTACCAATTGGGCTTTCAGAAAGTTCTGATGGTTCCTCAACTGCTCTATTGTACGGTTGAAGAAACTACCGTTCCGGAGCTATTTCTAAAAATTAGTCAGTATTTGCCAGATGATGGGCAATGCCATTCTCGATTTATCTTGACACGATCGCCACTCGATTCCAAAGCATTTCTGATTGAGTTTCTCAATGCTCAATCGTTGCGAGACTTAACCCTGTTAATCAAACATGCTTGGTTTATACAAGTCTTAACCCAGCAGGGCTTATTTTTTAATTTCCAGCCTATTGTCGATCTTGCATCAGAACGAATCGTAGCGCATGAATGTTTGGCACGGGCGCAGGGAGCGCGAGGCGAAGAATTTACGGGTCAGCAATTGATTGAAGCGGCATTGCAGATGAATATGACCCAAGAGTTTGACAACGTGGCTCGAACGGCTTGCTTGGATGCGTTAGGCAAAGTATGTCAGCAGCTTAGTGGATCTGAGCCTAGCCCCACCTTTTTCATTAACGTTTTACCTAACGCGATCGCGCAAGATCCCAATTCTCTTAGAGAAAACTGTCAGCAAGTCCTCGATCTAGGATTGCGCCCCGAGCAAATTGTGTTTGAACTGACCGAAGTAGAAGCCCTTGGAGATCATCCCGATCTGCCACAACTGATTCAGCAAGTTCGAGACATGGGTTTTGGACTGGCGTTAGATGATTTAGCAAGTAACGTTGCGATCGATCACTACTGCACTCAGTTTCGCCCGGATGTAATCAAGCTCGACCGGCGGTTGGTGCATCAGTGCAGCCGCTACGAGCTTAAACAGGTGATGGTTCGGAGTTTGCTACATTTTGCTCATGAATTAGAAATTTTGGTGTTGGCAGAAGGTTTGGAATTGCCCGAAGATATTCAGTTTTGCCGAGAGATCGGAGTAGATTTAGGTCAAGGGTTTGGGCTGGGAATGCCTAAGCTCGCGCCGTGGGAAAAGCCAGCCTTGATAGAACGAATTGCCTGTTGAGAAAAGTGGCAACAGATTTGGTAGCAGATGAAAAAGAGGAATCATCCGCTACATCTATCAAATCTATTGCTAACGATTAAATGTCTTGCCTCGTCGCTTTACATCACAATTTCGCTCGCTCTATTTTCATCGAAAATAGAGACTGCCAACCCGCTTTTCGCACATCAGTCGGTTCGGGCGATTTGTTCCAAAGCGTTTCATAGAAAAAGAACGACATGCCCGAGTAGCCGCGATCGCGCACAGCTTGCACTTGTCGCTGGAGTTCGTCAATGGATCGCGGGTTTCCGGATAAGCCGCTCAGAATCCCAATCGCCGTGGGAATGAGATCGCGGGCTTGTTTCAGTTCTGGATGCGTTGCAGGCTCGATGCGATCGACAAATTTTTGCCCTTGAAAATAAATTTGTGGAATTAGCTCTTCGATCAGTCCATCCTGCTGCCATTTATGCCAATCCACCATTGCACGTTCATAGGCGTAGGGCAGATCTAAGGGAGACAACCCAATGATTACGTTACTTTTACGGGCTTTAACGGCTTGAAAAACTTGCTTCAAGACTTGTTCGATCTTATTTGATCGCCAACGTAACCATTCTGCCCACTGGGGATCTTTTGCCAAAAATTCTGGGCACGAATCTTTCATGCCCGCTCGATCGCAGCGAGCCGTATCGTATCTTGGCGGCGACTTTCCGTTGTGTTCCTGCTGATAAAGCTTCACCGTGTAAGCGTCGTAGCCAAACTCCACAGGCAAGCCAAAATGATCATCGAATTGGATGCCATCTACGTCATAGTTGGTCACAACTTCCGTAACTAAATCCACCATAAACTTTTGGACTTCCGGCTTCAATGGGTTAAACCAGATCGGAATTTGGCGACCGTCCAATCCTCGGGGATCACCGTCTACTGAGCCATCCTGCTTCGTTGTCCACCAATCTTTGTGCTTTTGAGCGAGTTCAGAATCTTTGGGAGCAAAAAAGCCAAATTCAAACCACGGGATCACCGCTAGTCCCTTTTGATGTCCTTCAGTGATAATTTGCTTCAGCATGTCTCGCGATCGTAGTCCTGCCGCGATCGCTCTTGGGTCAACGTCAAACCCCAGATCTCGCTTCATAATTTGGCTGGGATAAAGCGTGTAGCCCCAATTCCAGACGACAGGGTAGAGCGTATTGAAGTTTAAGCGAGACAGTTCAGTGACAGCATTGCTAAGCTTAGTCGCATCGAATAAGACATCGCTGTCAATATTAGTGAGCCAAACGCCACGAATCTCACGTTTTGCAACCGTGGAGGGAAGATATTTTGAAGAGACTAATCCGGCGGTTTCTGGTAGGGCACGACATACCAGCGCAGCAACTTCTCCGCGACTAGCGGGTTTGGTCGGTTCTAATCGTTGAGCGTTGGGATAATTGACGACTAATCCTTTTTGCGTGGCCGATGCGATCGCTCCCGCTGCATAGTTTGGGATCGCCCCCGCATCGCTATACGTTTTGAATAGATCCACAGACTGCGACGGTGCCGCCTTTAAGCCACTAGCTAAAGCGGTCAGAGCTTGCGCCCGAATGATTTTGAGATCTGGTTGAAACGTTTGATCCCCAAATCCAGAGAAGAAGTTGGCGCGGTAAGCCTTTTGAATGGCCTCGGCTGCCCAATGGTTTGAAGGGACATCTTTAAAGGCGATCGCTGGACGGGAAGGGGAACTGATGATTGTCGGAAATGCCTTGACGGCAATCGCGGCGAACTGCGATCGGGTCACTGTTTCATCTGGGCGAAACCGTCCATCTGGAAATCCACCAATGATTTCTCTTTGGGCCAAGGCTTCGATACAAGGTTGCGCCCAGTGAGTTTGAATGTCCGTAAACCGAACTTGGGCCGTGGTCGATTTGACAGAAAAAACGCCAATTACGGTGACTACAAAAATGAAACCCAAGCCCGTCTGTTTTAAAGAATTTGGCCTGACTACCTGCCGCGCCAGCGCTTCAAACACTCGAAAAAATTGTCGAAAAAGCTGCATCGTGAACCACCCCAACGGTGAAGTTATCCCTGAAACTACTGAGTACTCTCGCATCGAAACGAGAATCAGAGATAATTTGTTACACAACTCTTAAATCAACTCGCAGCTAGAAAAATCGTAATAACCATTACTTGCCCCCGCTAACTTTGGCCTTGTAGCCCAATCCAACTAAGATTTGCAACAGCTTTTGAGCGTGGTCGCCCTGAATCTCGATCGTGGTCTCCTTCGCGGTGCCACCTGTGCCGCACTGCGCTTTTAGCGTCTTCGCCAGATTGGTTAGCGTCTCTAGCTTGTGCTGAAACCCTGTGATCACCGTCACCGTTTTCCCGCCTCGCCCTTTGCGCGACACTTGAATTCTCACCTCCTGCTGAGACGGCGGCAAATCTGGTACAGCCCGTTCTGTGGCTGGCGAGTCTCCAAACTCAGACCAAACTTTGCGTTCTGACGGTTTTGATTGCTTAGCCATGAATTAAGAATTAGATTAGGAATTGAACGAAACAAACTGCGCTCACAATCTCAAGTGAATCTTAAGGCAGGGTCAGTCATCGAAGCGAGAGTGATAAGATTTTCATCATAGCGAGTAGCGTCCTTTAACCTCTAGTGTCATTTAGCCAGTTTGAACCGTGTTGTAGAAAGACCGTGTTATAGAAGTTACTGCGCTCCTCTAGACGTTGCTCTGCACTCCCTCGCAGAGCTTGACGAAACCCATCGCAACTTTAGCTCAATCCCTTTAAGAAACTCTGGTTTCTGTATTACTCGTGCAGACACAAAAGCCGAACAAAATCGAATTTAACACCGATTATCCTTGTCCCTGTCGGCGTCGAGGACGCTTGACTCCGATTACGTTAACTGAAGCCTTTGGCTGCACTCGCTGTCAGCAAATTTTTGTTGTCGAAGACAACGGCTATGTGATTGAACAGTTGTCTACGACCTATCCTTACAAGCGATCGTGGCGCTGGACAGGGCAGCAATGGAACGTCGTTCATCCCGGCTTAGGAGATAGCTATTTGCCCTTGGCATTAGGGATATTACTGGTGCTGCTGAGCATTTGGCTACCCGTAGCCCTCCATTCTCCCTCTGGAGCGCATATAATCTTGTGGGCGATTGTGGCGTTAGTGCTGGCGATTTTGCCTGCGCTTATGGTTTGGTTAGCTTATCGACGGTAGCCCGATGACTGAAGCATCTTTGGAGGGAGCGATTGACCCATTGGCAGCCTTGCGAGAGGCCTATGCTGTGTCATGGGACGTCACAAATATTAGCGGACTCACCCGCAGCCATGCCGTTCAAACCATGGCGCATGCTCTGAAGAGCCAACAGAATGAAATTTTAGAGGCGAATACATTAGACCTGGAAATTAGCCGCGAAATGGCGGTTCCAGACCTGTTGCTGGACTGGCTAAAGCTGACTCCAGAGCGGTTACAGACGGCGGTTCAAATTCTAGAGCGCTTGAGTGAGCTACCCGATCCCATCGGTCGGGTGATGACTGGAAATTTTCAGGTTGATCAGTGTCAGACCTATTCGCAGTTAATGCCTCTGGGTGTGATTGCTCTCATCTATGAGGCGTTCCCCGAACTCGGTGCGATCGCAGCGGGCTTGTGTATCAAGACTGGCAACTGTCTCATTCTCAAGGGCGGTAGTGAAGCGAGTCATTCTAATAGTGTGATTGCTCAAGCCTTGAGGGGTGCGTTGGAAGATTCAGGCATCCCAACCGCAAGTTTGCAACTTCTACCCGCTGAACAAGGCACTTCGATTCGAGAATTAGTCACTCAAGATCGCTACTTGAACTTAGTGATTCCCTATGGCAGACCTGGTTTAGTCCAGCAGGTGGTTCGTCAAGCGACTGCTCCAGTCCTGCGATCAACCATGGGGAATTGCTATCTATATTGGTCGTCATCGGGCAGTTTGGACATGGCGCGATGGATGATTCTAGACAGCCACCAGAGTGAGCCTGACCCAGTGAATGCGATCGAGAAAGTCTTGATTCATCGGCGGCAAAATCCGTCGTCGGTGACGATGTTATGGAATAGCTTGAGAGAAAAGGGGTTTCAGCTTCGCGGCGATGCAGAACTTGTCGAGGAGTTTCCAGACCTAATCTTGGCTGAAGAATCAGAGTGGTCGCAAGCGTATCTTGATCGCGTGATTAGCTTTAAGGCGATGGATGGAATGGGAGAAGCGATCGATTGGATTAATCAGCACAGCAGCGGTCATGCCGATTGTCTTGTCACAGAGTCTTACCAAGAAAGCCGGCGGTTTGCGCTGGGAGTCTACAGTGCTTCGACCTACATTAATGCGTCGCCCCGGTTCTATCGCAACCCGAAGCGAGGGGATGCCATTTTTCTCGGCATGTCAAATCAGAAAGGTCATCGCAGAGGATTGATCGGGTTAGAGTCCTTCACAACAATGAAGCATATTATTCAAGGCATGGGACAGGGGTAGATCAGTAGGAAGTAGATCAGTAGGAACAAGTTGCGACACTCAATCGCGATCGCAACCGAAAAAAATTGGGTTACAGCATCGCCGCAACCCAACTCAATTAAACCGTTAAGAACAGGTCATCCGTTATGATGGCGTTTCCGTGTTCTCAACTAACTTCACCTTGGTTGCCAAGCCTAGCGCCTGCAACAGCCGAATCGTCATCCAGGTCATATCAAATTCCCACCACTTCATGCCGTGACGAGCAGAGTATTGATAAGCGTGGTGATTGTTGTGCCATCCTTCTCCATAGGTTAACAGCGCCACCCACCAGCAATTGGTGGAATTATCGCCTGAGTCATAGGTACGGTAGCCGAATCTGTGCGTTGCACTGTTCACCAACCAGGTGCAGTGGTAAACCAGCACCAAACGTGCAAACACGCCCCACACGACGAATGACCAGCCGCCGATTAAGTACAGCACAACTCCAAGCGCTACTTGAATCAGCAAGAAGTAATCATCCAAAAACTTGTAAACTGGGTCGTCTGCAATGTCCTTTGTGAACTTCGGAATTTCTTGAACAGCAGGGACATCGTGAATCATCCAATCCATGTGGCTCCACCAGAATCCCTTCTTAGAATCGTGATGATCGACATCTTCATCAGAGTGTAAGTGGTGATGGCGATGTAACCCCACCCACCAGATAGGCCCGCCTTGCACCGCTAACGTTCCAAAGAACACAAGTAGATACTCTAACCACTTGGGCGTCTGGAAACTGCGGTGAGTCACCATTCTGTGCCAGCCCAGGGTAATTCCCAGTCCGCCTGTCACCCAGTACAGAACTGCCGCTAAGCCAACGGCTGACCAACTGAAATTGCTGGGTAGCAGCGCAAACAGCGCGCCTACATGAACCGCCACCATAAAGAGGAAGGTAGCCCAATCAAAACTAAGCTGAGTTTTTTGAGTTGCAACAGTCATGAAAAAGTCTCGAACGATAGTGTCCTAGTTGGTGCGACCTCTGCCCAGTAGTTAAAGACGAGCGGACGGGGAGAGTACTATAATGATTCTCCTTATCCGGTTGCTCCTAAAGTTCAACGCTGTCTCAATTCATTGATCGCGCTGGACAGGATTCCAAACGGGGCAAAATGGTTCGCAATCTCTACTGTAAACGTTTTTTAACGTTTGTGAATAATTAAAAGAGGCAGGATGGACGGCTCAACGCTAGTACAACAGGCAGAACAATCCCTCTCCGAGACGTTCTCAAATATTGATGCTCAAGTCAAGAAAAACCTCCGTCGAGTGCTGAGTGCCTATCACAGCCATCGGGTTGGAGTACACCATTTTTCAGGGGTTACAGGCTACGGGCACGATGATTTGGGGCGTGAAGTATTGGATCGGGTCTTCGCCGAAATCGCTGGCGCAGAATCCGCGATCGTCCGGGTTCAGTTTGTGTCGGGGACTCACGCGATCGCGGCGGCCCTCTATGGGGTTTTGCGCCCTGGCGATGAGCTACTTTCCGTTGCTGGTGCGCCTTACGACACCCTTGAAGAGGTGATTGGTATCCGGGGTGAGGCTCAAGGCTCCTTAAAGGACTTCGGAATTTCTTATCGACAGTTAGAACTTACGTCAGAAGGAGCTATCGATTGGCAAGCGTTAAGGTCTGCAATCCAGCCCCACACCGGCATGGTGACGATTCAGCGCTCGTGCGGCTACTCTTGGAGACCCAGCCTATCGATTGACGACATTGAAAAGATTGTGTTCTACGTCAAACAGCAAAATCCGAACACTATTTGCTTTGTGGATAATTGCTACGGCGAGTTTGTGAATGAGCGGGAACCGACTGCCGTCGGAGCCGATTTGATGGCAGGGTCGCTGATCAAAAATCCGGGAGGCACGATCGTAGCGGCAGGAGGATACATTGCAGGCCGCGCGGATTTGGTCGAACTGGCAGCATGTCGATTAACGGCTCCTGGAGTGGGTAGTTCTGGCGGAGCGACGTTTGATCAAAATCGCTTGTTGTTTCAGGGCTTGTTTCTCGCGCCGCAGATGGTGGGGGAAGCGAAAAAAGGCAATCATTTGACGGCATATGTGTTTGACCAGTTAGGCTATCCGGTGAATCCCGCTCCCTTGACAGCGCGTCGGGATGTGATTCAAGCCATAAAACTAGGATCGCCCGAAAAAGTGATTGCGTTCTGCCGCGCAATTCAACAGCATTCCCCAATCGGGTCTTACTTGGACCCGGTTCCATCAGGAATGCCGGGGTATGAAAGCGAATTGGTGATGGCAGGCGGCACATTTATCGATGGCAGCACCTCAGAATTTTCGGCAGATGGCCCCTTGCGAGAACCCTACACGGTGTTTTGCCAGGGAGGAACGCATTGGACGCATGTTGCGATCGCGCTCGAAGCTGCCATCAACGCGGTTGGTGCTGCCTAATCGTGATGCACGACCTCCAGTTCTTCATCTTCCCAGTAAGGTTCGGGGGTTAGCTTCGCTAGAGCGCGATCGAGATCGGCTTCAACTTCCGACATCTCGTATCGGTCAAACAGAAACGTAAGCGCTGAAAGATCGTCATCCCCGATCGCAGGAAGTGAGTCTGGGTGAGCCACGTGACGTGACACCGAGAAGCGGTCGCTCTTTATAGGCTGTTCGTCTCGATCAGCATTAAAACGCGAGGAAGGTTCTCTTGTATCAAGATCAAGCTCAACCTCATGAGGATGATGAGAGGTCGCGTCGGTTTCTAAGGGCACAGATGGAGATCGATTCGCGAGAGATGCATTCTCGCTAGAGGAGGCGTCTAGCATGAACTGGTTGCTCCGTAAAATTAGCTGGGGAACTGATAACCCAAGGTCAAACGGAAAGAAATGATCTGAACACACTCTATCTCTAGCTACCGTAAAACCCCTGAGGTAGCGAGGTCAATAAAATCTCTAATTATTTAAGTATTAGGTGCCGGGCGGTGGGGTTGGTGCGATTTATAACGCTCAACCGGCTGGCCTTATGAATTCCCTTGTTACGGGGAGTTGTCAAATCGCGATAGAGTAAAGTTCAAAGGCTAGGTTCAAGTCAATATGAATGGCGAAGAGACAATTAAGCTCGACCAATTTCTTAAATTAGTTGGCATTGCTCAGACTGGAGGACAGGCAAAGTTCCTGATTCAAGACGGAGAAGTGCGGGTAAATGGCAAAATTGAAACCCAGCGCGGCCGAAAATTAGGCAACGGCGACCAGGTGACAACGATGGGAGAAACTTTTGAGGTAAATTTGTAGCCAATCTTTTAAGCTTGAGATGGGCATTCAGGTTAGGGATTTCGATAATGTATTTAACGTGGTTAGACAATAATTCTTGGCTAATCGAGCTTGCGGGGAAGCGAATATTGCTTGATCCGTGGCTGGTTGGTGACTTGATATTTGCGAATCTAACCTGGCTGTTTCGCGGTTCGCGATCGCGCGATCGCCCCATTCCAGAGAACCTCGATCTGATTCTGTTGTCTCAAGGCATCGAAGATCACGCTCATCCCGAAACGTTGAAACAGTTAGATAAGTCAATTCCCGTAGTAGCGTCGCCTAGTGCCGCTAAGGTTGCTTTATCCCTCGGATTTGATCAGGTCACTGCCCTTGCTCATGGTGAAACCTTCACCCTAGCAGACCAGGTTCAAATCTTAGCGACCGTCGGTTCTCTGGTCGGTCCGACAACCAAAGAGAATGGCTATCTATTCACAGCATTAGACACGGGAATGAAGCTTTATTATGAACCTCACGGATTCCATGACTCTAGGCTGAAGGAATTTGCACCGATTGATGTCGTGATCACACCTCAAATCGATCTGGCACTACCATTAGTTGGTTCTATCATCAAAGGCAATCAGAACGGGCTGAAACTCGCGCAAGCTGTCCACCCTCAAGTGATGATCCCGACTGCTGCCGGAGGCGATATCACGTTCGAGGGAATGTTAGTGTCAGTGCTAAACACGATCGGCTCACCGAATAAATTTCGAGAGAAATTAGCGCAACATCACCCAACGACACAAGTGGTAGAACCCCAACCTGGCGTTTCCTATGAAGTTGCGATCGGTACTAATCGTACTGAACTCTCTGTCAAACCTGCCGCCCTGAGTACTTGATGCCGTGTAGCTATTTTTACCCCTGCCGTTGACCCCCTCTCTCCAGCTATGACTCTTCCAAAACTCTCTCCCTCAGACCTAGAGGCTCACCTCGCGCAACTCGACGGTTGGACGGTTAAAGACGGCAAATTGCACAAAGAATTCAAATTTGCCTCATTTGTTGAAGCGTTTGGCTTTATGTCTAGCTTGGCATTGGTGTCAGAATCGATGGGGCATCATCCCGAATGGTTCAATGTCTACAACCGTCTCACTATTGATCTCACCACCCACGATTCAGGTGGAATTACTGATAATGATGTGTATTGGGCACAAAAAGCTAACCAATTATCTACGTAATACTGGAATTTGTTAAAAACTTACCCGAACTTTTCAAACCCATCCTGAAGACCGAACAATCTAGCGAAAAAAGAACGTAAGAGAATTTGGATTCTGTATCTCCTCGTAACCGAGCCTAACTACGGCCGCCGGAGTACGGGAGATCAGCGTTGAGTAGATTATATTTTTTGAGGATGGGGAGATGTTGGCACAAGATACCGCCTTCTGTTTTGGAGTTCCAAGCAATACCGACACAGCCGAACTGCCAATAGAGGGATTTAAGCAACTGCTAAGTCAAGTTGAAGCAGAGCTATACCAGAGTGATGTGTTTCGAGGCGCGATGGCGCGGTTAGAAGAAGCCCAAAATGAAGCCGCCAGCGTTCAGTTTTTGTTAAAAAGCGTAGGACGGGAAGCGATTCGCTTAGCCTTGCGGCAAGTGGTTCAGCAGCTAGACACAGTAGAAGCACCTTTAGCAGAGGTCAAGCCTCAAGCACCAGTTCAGGTTCAGAAACCTAGAATTGAGTCTTCAGATGACTCTGATCCTGATCTGCTGAATCTTGTTCCAGGCTGGCGCAAACGAGCCAATCCATCTCATCGAATTGATCTCGAAGAACAGCAACGGCAAGTCGGATTAAATCATTTAGGCGATCGAATTCGTACTGCACGAGAAGCACAACTGATGTCACTTGAAGAATTGCGTAGCAAGACGCTTGTGCCATTGCATCAACTCCAATCGATCGAGTCAGGACACGGCGCTCATTTGCCGGAAGACATTTATCTGCGTGGTTTCATTCGTCGCATCGCAAAAGCTCTGAATCTCAACGCTGAGCAATTATTAGACACTGTGCCTACTCCCGATCCGGTAAAAGCAATCTTGCCGTCTTGGTATCATCCTCAAACTAAGTCTTCTTCTCCCATTAGTTTCGGTCATCTTGCTCTTCGTCCAGCACATCTTTATGTGGGGTATGCTGCCCTGCTGGCGGGGGGGATAGCATGGCTTTCTCATCAGCCTGCTCCCGCTCCTCTGCCTAACGCGATCGATTTAAATTCGCCACGGGTGACGACTCCAAATGCTAAATCTCAGAGTAACCAATCCCGCTCTGCAAATGTGACCCTCAGCGTCGCACCTCCAGAAACTTTGAGATAACTCAGAGCTACGTCTTGAGGGCGTTATAGGGGTATTGTTCTCAAGGCAAACTCCGGTTCGGTCAGTAACATATCATTGCAAACCTTTTCGTTAAATTACCAAACGCTACTTCAAATTCTATTTTGTGTTTGGATGGAAACACGTCTACGGCGACTCAAGGTAGTCATCGTTTCCCTCAAAACAGCGTTTTAGGTAGACATCTGCCAAAACGTCGTTTTTGGCAGATATCGCAATGGTTTGCGGCTTGATCCAAATCCCGGTAGCGCTAAATCTACAACAGACCCATCATTGCGAAGACGAATCAAAAGATGAATCGCTAAGCCGCAACATAGACATAACAGAAGGTGAATCTCAATTCGTGTCCATTTCACTTACAAGGACAGAATATGAAGGCACTGTTACTCTACCCCTGCTTTCCTCAAACGTTTTGGTCTTACGATCGCTTTATGGAAATGGCGAACCTAAAGGCGTTCATTCCGCCATTAGGGATCATTACCGTCGCCGCACTGTTGCCCCAAGATTGGGAGATTCGCTTTTACGATCGCAACGTTAATCCCGAAACCGATGCCGACTGGGATTGGTGTGATTTGGTCATTCTCTCCGCTATGCTGGCGCAACGAGATGATTTTCATCATCTAATCCGCAAAGCGGTGCAAGCGGGCAAGAAAGTTGCGGTAGGCGGCCCGTATCCCACCTCGATTCCGCAAGACGCGATCGCATCGGGCGCACAGTATTTGATCTTGGATGAAGGCGAACTGACAGTGCCAATGTTTTTAGAAGCGCTGCAAGCCGAATCTCACGCTCAAGAATCTGTACTAGAACCATCACCCTCAGAGCCATCACCTAAAATATTTCGAGCCAGCGAAAAGCCCGATGTTACGCTTAGCCCCATGCCCCGATTTGACTTGCTTAACATCAATGAATATCTGATGATGGCAATTCAGTTTTCGCGTGGCTGCCCGTTTAACTGTGAATTTTGTGACATCATCACGCTCTACGGTCGCAAACCTCGCACGAAAAACCCGGAGCAGGCGTTAGCGGAACTCCAAACTCTTTACGATTTGGGGTGGCGTGGCTCTGTGTTAATCGTTGATGATAACTTTATTGGCAACCAGCGTAACGTCAAACGATTTTTGCGAGAGCTAATTCCGTGGATGCGATCGCACAACTACCCCTTCACGTTTCTCACCGAAGCCTCAGTTAATCTCGCTGAAGACGCTGAGATGTTGGATCTGATGGCACAGGCAGGATTTTATGGTGTTTTCCTCGGTATTGAAACGCCCGATCAAGACAGTTTGGAAGTGACCCACAAATATCAGAACACGCGCCACTCTCTTGCAGAGGCATGTAACACCATCACTAAAGCAGGACTGCTGATTTATGCTGGGTTTATTATTGGGTTTGATGGTGAGCGAGACGGCGCGGGCGATCGCATTCAAGCCTTTGTTGAAGAAACAAGCATTCCACAGCCGATGCTAGGGGTGTTGCAAGCTTTGCCTAATACCGCATTGTGGACTCGTCTAGATCAGGAACAACGCCTCTTTCAAACGATCCACGGAGCGTTGGAAGTGGGGGATCAAAATACGCTCATGAACTTTACCCCGACCCGTCCCATCGGTGATATTGCCAAGGAATATCTCACCGCACTTTGGACGATGTACGAACCTGCCAACTATCTGAAACGCTGTTTTCAGCATTGCCTAGAAATCACCCCCAATCCCAGGCTCCAGCAGAATATGCACTTTCCCCCCGGTAAAGGACTGAGGCTAATGAGCCAATTGCTTTGGCTGCAAGGCATTCGTCGCCCTGGAATTCGCAAGCAGTTTTGGCGACAGTTGTGGGTGATTTTGACTCAAAAACCGCAATTTTTGAATGTGTACCTTGGCTTGTGCGCAACAGGTGAACATTTTTTGGAGTACCGAGCGATCGCACGAGAACGAATTTCGCAGCAACTCGGCTACGACCCGCTAACCTCATCCGAAGTCGCGTCAGAGCCCTCTAGTCTTGTTCATGTTTAGCAAGCCTATTTCGTTGCTCATCATCAGTAAAGTTGCCCTCATCCCAACTCTTCTCTTTCAAGGAAAAGAGAGTAAGCGCTTTAGTTCCCTCTCCCTAGGGAGAGGGCTAGGGTGAGGGCAAATCCCGGTCTTAACTTAATTCCTATCGGTACGATCGCGTCAACACATCGAGTTGCGTCCATTCGTCATCGCTCATCGACCAGCCCATTGCCCCCGCATTTTGCCGTGCCTGCTCTGCATTTTTAGCACCCGGAAGCGGAATCACATTCCCTTGAGCAATCAGCCAATTCAGCGCAACTTGGGCAGACGTGCGATCGTGGGTTTCACCAATCTGCTGTAATTTCTGTACGATTGGAGCGAGCCGCTCTAACCCATGTTGGCTAAATTTGGGGTCAAGTTTGCGAGCGCCTGTGACTTGGTTGGCGTTATCCGGCGTGTATTTTCCGGTCAACAGCCCTTGTGCCAACGGACTATACGCCAAAATGGTGACGTTCAACTCGCGCGCAGTCTCTAAAATTCCGTTGGTCTCGATCTCGCGATTGATTAAGGCATAGCGCACTTGATTCACGGCCAGAGGTACACCTTTTGCGGCAAGGTAGCCCTGAGCTTCGCGCATTTGACTTGCAGAATAATTGCTGACGCCGATCGCGCCAATCCGACCGCGTTTCACTTCGTCTGCTAACGCGTCCATCAAAGCTTTCTTGCCCATGAAGAAATCGAACGGCATGTGAACCTGATAGAGCGCGATGTGATCGACTTGTAAGCGGCTGAGGCTGTTTGTAATGGCGTCATGCACCGATTGCGCTGAGAATCGCCACGGCAACGGCATGTATTTGGTGGCAATAGAAACGGGTTGCCCAGTCTGTTTCATAAACTGGCCCAAAAACTGTTCCGATTTGCCTAACCCATAAATTTCTGCTGTATCGAAGAAATTGACGCCAGCCGCGATCGCGGCTTCAAAGGCTTCTCTCAGTTGTGGTTCACTGTACTCTTTGCCGTAGCTCCAAAATAATGAATCGCCCCAAGCCCATGTGCCAATGGCAATCGGGGGCACGACGATATCCGTCGTACCCAAGGTGAGAGTTTGAGTTGTGGTTTCCATAGGTTCCTTTGTAAAACTTTCTTTACACATCTTCTTTACATAGTGTAACAATCGCTCCTAAAGAACTCACTATCGCAAGGCTGAAGCTATGCTTTTGTTGAGCCGACGCGAACAATGCCTCTTCAACCTGATAGCTTAGAGAAATGCACAATTAAGACTTATCTAGAATCATTCTTAGAAGGCTTTGATCGCCATGGAAACCAATGATTTTTCAGATTCATCCCTAGGCGGGAACAGCGTCAGGCTGCCTCGATTGAGTATCCTCACCATGGTTCGGTTGGGTCTCTTTCAGATGGGACTTGGCATGATGTCGGTGCTGGTGTTTGGCGTGCTCAATCGCGTGTTGATTCGAGAATTGGGAGTGCCCGCGACGATCGCCACGGTGATTTTGGCATTAACGCTGTTTGTGGCCCCAGCTCGGATTGTGTTTGGTCAACTCTCCGACTCAAAGCCGCTTTGGGGAATGCACCGGACGAACTATGTTTTGATTGGAGCCGCGAGTTTGGCGATTTTGGCCTATCTCACGGTTCAGGTGATGTGGCAAGCGGGAGCGAGTTTGCAAGCAACGGGCTGGACGATTCAAACCTATAGTTGGTTAGGCTTTCTCGCGCTGATGTTCGGGCTATACGGAATTGCCGTCAGTGCTTGCTCCACGCCGTTTGCAACACTGTTGGTGGATGTGACCGAAGAAGAGGATCGCTCGAAGGTTATCGCGATCGATTGGTCGATGCTAATTGGCGGGACAATTATTGGGGCGATTATTATTGGCGTTTTGCTGAAAAGGCTTTCGATTGATGCCTCGATCGAAGCCATTCAGGCGGCGGTGAATCGATTGTTTATCATTGTGCCGCTAATCGTCTTGGGTCTGGCTTGGATCGCTACCTGGGGCGTTGAGCGCAAGTATTCACGGTTTGCTTCGCGATCGGTGATCAATACCGAGGGTAAGCTTTCGTTGGGGCGAGCGTGGCGAATTCTAACCGCTAGTCGTCAAACTCAGCTATTTTTTACGTTTCTAGTCGCCATGACGCTGGGCTTGTTTATGCAAGATCCGGTGTTGGAAACCTATGGCGGCGATGTGTTTAAAATGCCGATTGGTGCAACCGCGAGCCTAAATGCGTTCTGGGGGACTGGAACGGTGATTGGGATTATGATTGCAGGCTTTCTGATGAGTCCACGAATCGGCAAACGCCGAACGGCAAAGTGGGGCTGTTTGCTAACCGCCGCCTCTCTGATTTGGGTGATTCTCGCGGGATTCACGGCAAATCCTAAAGCATTGCAGTTAGCGCTTTTGATTTTTGGTTTAGCCTCTGGTGTAACCACCACTGGAGCGCTGACGTTAATGCTCGACTTCACGGCGGCAGAAACGGCAGGGACATTTATCGGCGCGTGGGGATTATCTCAAGCGTTGGCGAAAGGACTGTCTACTGTGATCGGTGGAGCCGCGCTTGATGTAGGTAAACGGCTGTCCCCTAATCTTGTCATTGCGTATGGATTAGTGTTTACGTTGCAGGCGTGCTGTATGGTTTTAGCGGTTTGGTTGCTGAGTCGAGTCAGCGTGCAAGAGTTTCGCGCGAATGCAAAAGATGCGATCGCGGCAGTCATCCAAAACGATGCTGACTAGGACAGACTGAAATCTTACCGAACGAGTCATGCCATTTTTGCGTCTGCGTCGCCTTTTAACCACGCCGATTGATCAGACCTCTCGTCGCGACACGTCTATCGCGATTAGCGCAAAGCGCAACTCCGATGGAACCGCAGTTTGGCTAGCTCTAAGCTTCGGATTTGCTATCTATTACGGCAGTTTAGGACTTCAAAAAGCGTTTAGAGCTGACTATGTTGTTCAAGACGATGCCCGAGAGTATGTGTTTTGGATGCAGCAATTTGTCAATCCAGCCTTATTTCCGCAGGATTTAATTACCGACTACTTTAAATCGATTACGCCTAGCGGATATGCGGCAATTTACCATCTCGTGGCAACTCTCGGCATTCAACCACTTTTGTTGAGTAAGCTTCTGCCCATGATATTGGGCGTACTAACGACGCTTTACGGATTTAGCGTCTGTTTGCAACTGTTTCCAGTGCCTGCCTCTGGCTTTATGGCAATGGTGTTGCTGAATCAAAGTTTGTGGTTTAGAGATGATTTGAGTTCTTCGACTCCGAGATCGTTTGTGTATCCGCTGTTTCTGGCGTTTTTATATTATTTGCTGCGCCGTGTCCGGCTGGGTGTGATGATCACGATCGCGCTGCAAGCTTTCATTTATCCGCCGTTGGTGTTCATTACGATCGCAGTTTTGTTTCTGCGGTTGTGGAACTGGCAACGTTGGCGACCTCGGTTTCAGCCGGGACACATTCTACGGTTTGGAGTGGCAGCAGGATTGGCGTGTTTGGCACTCCTGCCCTATGCGGTTTCTTCCTCTGAGTTTGCTCCGCTTGTAACTAAGGCTGAAGCGTTGACGATGCCAGAACTTTATCCGGGTGGACGACATCCTTATTTTGATCCCAACCCCTGGAGGTTCTGGCTGACCGGACAACATAGCGGCATCTTACCGCCACTGTTGCCGCCGCTGATCTGGGTTGGGTTAGCGTTACCGATCGTGTCGCGATCGTCACGTTTTCCATTGGTCAAACAGCTTAAAGGTGAAGTCGTCGTTCTCGCTCAAACGGCGCTAGTTTCTTTGGGACTGTTTTTAGCGGCTCATGCCTTGTTGCTGAGGCTATTTTTTCCAACTCGATACACGACTCATACGTGGCGCATTGTTTTAGCGATCGCATCGGGCATTGTGCTGACCGTCTTGCTAGATGCAATGCTGCTCGCGTGTGCAGAACTCGCGAGGTCTGGTCGCTGGAAATCGGTGGTCTGGAAACTCACGTTGACGATCGCTGTTGGGGCAGTCTTCTTTCTGTTTCCGACGGTGACGCGAAATTTTCCAGCGACGAACTATCGTGTGTCAGGCGAGGCGGCACTCTACGAGTTTCTACAGCAACAGCCTCAAGATAGCCTGATTGCAACGCTCTCGGATGAGGCAAACAATATTCCAACGTTTGCTCAACGACCTGTTTTGGTTGGGAAAGAATATGCGCTTCCGTTTCATCTCGGCTACTATCGCCAAATTCGTCAGCGCAGCATTGAGTTAATTCAGGCTCAGTACAGCCAAAACTTAGCCTCCGTGCAGCAAGTGATCCGCAAGTATGGCGTTGATTTTTGGTTGCTCGATCGCGCGGCGTTTATGCCTCAGTATTTGACGGACAAGACATGGCTTCAAAGTTTTCAGCCAGCTTTTGATCAGGCGTTAACAAGTTTGCAGCAAGGAAAAGTCCCTGCATTGACAACGCGAATCAAGGACTGCTCAGCATTTGAAAGTGAAAGTGTGATTGTGCTGCAAGCGGACTGCATCTCCTAACGTCATTTTGATCGAAGCAGTACGGACTGTTAAAGAGGCGGATTTTGTCCTCTAGTTTCGCTCCGCTTGCTTAGCAACTCGGCGACCGACCTCTATTTCTTGCTGCAACTGTTCTGCTTCGGCTTCTAAGTCAGCAACAGATTCTTCAAGACTCTCCGCGATCGCGTTGATGTCTTGTCCTAATTGCCGCGCCTGAGTCAACACTTGATCAAACTGTTTAGCCGTTGTGTCAATCTCAGCAAACACTTCGCGGTACTCTTCGGGAGGGTTGTCGAGCCAAGCTTGAAACTCAGAGTCAGAGGGTTTGAGAACGGTTAGCGCCTTTTCCCAAGAAGCTGTGTAGCGCATATCTAGCGATCGCAGGGCTGCACATTTCGCCTTGAGTTGTTGAGTTGTTTCTACCTCAGCCAACTCAAACACTTGAGTTTTCAGTTCATGAAGTTTCATGGTTGCGGCTCTCATGACTGTTCTGTTTAAGAAATTGCTGAACCTCTTCTAGTTTGGCAAGCAGCAATTGGTTTTCGTGCTGAAGACGCTGATTGTCTTGGGCTAGGTTCGTGAGTTGCCGTTGACATTCTGCAAGAGCCGCTCTTGCTTCGTCGAGTTTCTGTTTATTTCGTTTGGCATGAGAGACTTGTCCTCCCAAACGCTGATTATTTCGACCGAGTGCTTCTCTTTTCTTTTTCTCGCTCTCGTACTGTTTTCTTAGTGATTCAAGCTCTTGGAGCAATTCCGCATAAGCTTTAGTGTTTTCAGCTTCGGCTCTGAGGGCTTCATTTTCAGTCTTTAGCCCAGTGATGCGATTTTGTAGCTTCGCAAGTTCTTGATCTTTGCCGAGTAGTTTTTGCTGCAAAACGCGAAGGAGTTGTAGAAAACGAGACTGCTTTTGCTCTAGGTCTTGGTAAGCTTCCTCTTGCTGGTCTGTCTTTTCCCGTAGGAGTCCGACCCGGCGCTGCAACACTTGCGCCGTACATTGATATTTGATTACGGCAATGACTTTGCTTCTCTCTTCTTCATCTAGTAGCAGCACTTCACGCAGATGCCGCAATTCGTCGTAATTTGTACAGTTATGCCGTAAGTCCTGAGTCGGCACAGGCTGTGAATCACCAATGAGATCAAAGTTTTTAAGCCGCACTTGTTCGTGCCAGTAGTCAAAAAGTTCTTTGGAATCTTTCATGTTTGATCCGCACTATGCTGATTAAGCTGCTTTGGGTAGTCTAGCGATCGCAGAGGTTTAATCTATTACATCAATAGCAACTCTAAGCATTCCTGACAAAAGCTAGAGAAATCAAGGCGTGTATTAGCAGTTCTGATTCGATGCACTGCCATTTCACCAGCAACTCTCTCGAAGATTGGTTACCTCAAGTTTGTTGAGGAGAGCAAGGAAACGATTGTCGTTTGTTGAGACAGGTTTTTCCTGCTTAGCTCGGACTTTGCTTCAGAGCAGGCTGCCATGCAAAGAATCGAATGCAAGATTCATTTTATACCTGCTCTTCTCTACCGTTGGACTCGAAAGTGGCCGTAATGTTCCTGCCCTTTGCCCGCCGGGAATTCTACACTAACCCCCTCAACGCATCTCATAATCCATGATTAAAAGATTTACCCATGCCTTACACAGACATCAACACCACGCTGAGCGACTCTGATCGTCAAGCCATTAAGCAAGCGATCGCACTGATTCAACAAAAGATGCCCTTCCTCATTACCCTCAGTGCTGACGATCGCCAACGTCTCTACAAAATGGGCGACAAACGCCTTGCCTTTGTGCAAAACAGTCTCTCAGCGGCTCAAAGCAATCCCAACATTCTTCCGGCTAGTTTTGACCTGCAAGGGTTTTCCAACGACTATCAACTCGCCACTGACCTCAGCGAACTCCTCATGCTGCTCACTCAACTGACTGAGCAAGTCGATGATACTCTTCTAGCGGTCGGCAGCGAAGCGATGAGCAGCAGCTTAACGGTCTATGACTACATCAAGACAGCCGCCAAGAAAACCCCCGGTTTGAAAACTATTTCAGAACAACTCGGCAACTTATTCAAAGCCTTTCGGAGTAAGCCTGCCAAATCTGCGCCTGCACCTGCTCTCTCGTCAAACTAGCGCGGCTATGGATTAAGGTTCAGCAATGATGCTTAGACATTCAGCGTTGAACCTCAGACATTCGCGCTTGAAGCTCAGACATTCAACGCTGAAGCTCAGACATTCGACGCTGAAGTTCAAACCTTCACGCTTGAACCTCAGACATTCAACGTTGAACCTTAGACATTCACGCTTGAAGCTTAAACATTCAACGCTGAAGCTTAAACATTCAACGCTGAAGCTCAAACCTTCACGCTTGAAGCCCAGACATTCACGCTTGAAGTTCAAACCTTCGCGCTTGAACCTTCAACCTTTGTCATTAAAGGTTTACCTTCCTCAACTAGCCCACAGAAATTCACGCTCGAAAGCTGAATCTCGACCAACCTAGCGTAATCCTTCACACTCAATCCTCCACAAACCGACGAGGCTCGATACACTATGATTACTGATGTCAGAACCTCAAGCCGCTATTCCTGATCACGAGCGTTGCAGAGGTTCATCATCGCTTACCCCCCATCTTCCATCCCCTTCATGCCCGATTTTTGGACGACTGTTAAATCCTTCGCCGAATCCACCACTCAGCGTGTCGGCGCTCAGCTCCTTCAAGACTTTGGACACGCGATCGCATCCGAAAAGGACGACGGTAGCTTAGTCACCCAATCCGACCAGTGGGCAGATGCAGAATTACGGAATGCGATCGCACAAGCCTTTCCCGATCATGGCGTCTTGAGTGAAGAAGTCGAACACATTTTCCCCGACACCGAATGGTGCTGGATCATCGATCCCATAGACGGCACCACCAACTTTGCCCGCGGCTTACCCCTTTGGGGAATTTCCTTGGGCTTGCTCTATCGCGGCACGCCCGTCTTTGGCTACGTTTACCTGCCGCCGCTCCAACAAGCGTTTCATGGTTTCTGGCAAGGCAAGTCAGACTTAGAGATGCCGTCGGGTGCATTTCTCAACAACACGCCGATTCAAGCAAGCCGAGCCACCCTATCTAACAACGAATTCTTTAACATCTGCGCTCGCAGCGTCAGCATTCTCAAGAATCCGTTTCCTGCCAAAATTCGCATTCTGGGTGTTGCCACCTACAATCTGCTCTCTGTAGGGGCAGGCGTCACGCTCGGCAGCGTCGAAGCCACTCCAAAGATTTGGGACATTGCCGCCG
The DNA here is from genome assembly GCF_059501405.1 of Myxacorys sp. Taxonomy (NCBI): domain Bacteria; kingdom Bacillati; phylum Cyanobacteriota; class Cyanophyceae; order Leptolyngbyales; family Leptolyngbyaceae; genus Myxacorys; species Myxacorys sp. The sequence continues at coordinate 4,609 of NZ_JCACCM010000161.1, read as the reverse complement.
TGTGGGTGATTGTGCAAGCGGCGGGGGCAGTTTGGTACTCTTTAGAATCAGAGCCAACCTTTCCGCTGACGGTCGGCAAAGACTACACCCAGCGATCGTATCCCACACTGGTCGTTAGCTATGCTGACCTCATTCCCGCCTTCGAACCATTGGTCAAATCCGTCGCTAAGCGAACCTAACTCTGACTGGACTACCTACGACTAGACCTAACTGAGCTTGAGCATGACCCCGATTCACGGCGATCTCAACCCAGCCGTGACTGCCAACTAGTCCAATCATCTCTCCCGGAGCCGCATCTGCGTAAGTTTGCTGACCGGGATACCGCTTGAGATTACACTCAACCGACCAGTTGCGATCGCGAACGTGCTGTCCTTCAATCGTTGTAATCAGATTGCCAAAGTGATCGATCGCTTGCACCACGCCTTGCACTCCCATTGGTGTCGAAACCACCTCTGGAATTGGAAGCTGGACTAGAGTATCGATCGCGATCGCATCTCCCAATTCTTCGATCGCCACTCCGCTTGCTAAATGAGCGCCCACCGGAGCAAAAATATCCCGCCCATGAAATGTGTTGCTTGGAGTGGAAGTGCGCCAATAGTTAGAATTCGTCAACTCCACAGCCGCGATCGCGCTTGTCTGACTCAACACCCCGCTAAACAAACCATTGTCCGCCCCAACTAAAAATCCAGACTCACACTGAATCGCGATGGATCGCCGCGAACTGCCCACCCCAGGATCAACCACCGCTACATGCACTGTCCCCGACGGAAAGTAAGGATAGGCGCTCATCAACTGAAATCGTGCCATAGCAATATCTTGAGGCGGGATCTGATGAGTCAGATCGATCACATGAAGTGCCGGGTTGATGCCCGCGATCGTGCCCTTCATAACCCCCACATAACTATCGCTTAATCCAAAGTCGGTCAAAAGAGTAAGAATCATATATAGCTTCGTTCTTAGCCGTTTCAATCAGATTTTATTTCCGAAGTAAAAATAAGGTTAACTGTAAACTTTGGTAGCTTAAACTACCGTTTGATCCTAAAATGCTAGTATTGAATTAAGAGCATGCACACCTTTACCTTTAGGAATGTTTACAATGAACAGAAATCGTTTTAATTCTACAGAAGTTGCGAATATCCATCGCGAAAATCTTCAAAAAAATCTTCAGCGCCGTATGGAAGCTGCAAGAGCTAGAGGGGACGAGAACTTGCTAAAAATGCTTGAAGCTGAGGCGAAGTACCTACGATAACTAACTTGTTTTCAAAGTTATGTTGTCCGTCTCACACGAATAGCATCCTGCTTTTGTTCACAATCTTACAAACGGACGCGGTTTTTAGTACCTGCGTCTTTTTTATTGCCTGTTTGATGAATCCTGTTTAGGAACTTGAACCGATCATCTACCCTATCTTCTGCTGTTCCCAGATCTCCTACCTTGGGAATTACTGAATGCAGATCTTTACTCCACAACAGTATGCAGTATCCCTTGGAACTCACATTCAAATTTTGGGCATTAGCCCCCCAGATTTCAGTAAAAGATGCTCAAGGCAACGTTGTTTTATACGTTCGCCAAAAACTGTTCAAACTGAAAGAAGCCATTCACGTTTTTTCAGACAGCCAGCGTAGCACTCTTGTCTATGAGATCAAAGCCGATCGCATTATTGACTTCTCCGCCTGCTACCACTTCTCAGATGCCAACGGCAAAACCTTGGGTGCGGTCAAACGGCAAGGAATGCGATCGCTCTGGCGAACTCACTATGATGTTTTAGACGGCGGAACCGTCGCTTTTACCATTCAAGAAGAAAATCCTTGGGTCAAAGTAGTAGATACCCTGTTTGCAGAGGTTCCTGTGATTGGAATGTTTACTGGGTATTTCTTTAACCCAACCTATTTAGTGAATCGCCCGGATGGCAGAACCGTGATGCGGCTTTCTAAAAAGCCCACGTTCTTATCAAGAGTGTTCTCCATTCAGCAGGTCGATCAACTGGGCCATGATGAAGAACCTCAAGTTTTGCTCAGCTTGTTGATGATGCTTCTGTTAGAGCGCAATCGTGGTTAAGCAGAAGAAGAATGGGGAAGATGAAGTGTTCATCTTCCCCATTCTTCTAAAAAGGTTGAGTTTTAAACAGGCTTACTGAGGTTGAGCTGGCTTAGCTTGAGCAGCGTTCGTTTCTGGGCTACAGACATAATTTACTACTGTAAATGCGCTGCTTCCCCGTTTAGGCTGGCTGAGCATGCCACTATCCCCATAATCAAACTTTTGGATCAACTGCCGATTTTTGGTGTAGGCATTCACCTTTCGCAGCCGCTGCGTCTTACTCGTACAATCGACTGACCAACGCATAACCGCTCCGTAAATGGGCTGCTCTACCGTCGTGTCTAACAGCGCATTGTTAGGCCCTGGAAACTCTCGATACTCCCAGTACCAAACATACGGATCGTTACGCTGAATCGAACTGACATCGACAAAGAACTTATCGTTAACAGAATTCTCAGTAATTTTAGTCCACTCTACGGCTAGCGCAGAAGGACTGTAGGCTAGAAATGCGCCTGCGACCAGAAATTTCAAGAACGGATTCATAGATCAATCTCTCAGGCAAAAATATAGTCAGTGTGGAAAGGCAACAGAATCTAAACGCAGTCACGGCGGGTTTAGCGTTTCACAGGATCAGTCTTGGCAGGGGTAGGATTTGTGGCTCGGTTGGGCTTACTAGCTGCCTCCAAGTTCCGAATTGCTTGAGATGCAAAGGTATCTTGGGGACGCTCATCTAAGGCTCGTTTGAAGTAGAGCATGGCAGTCTGCATGTCCTTCTTCTGGGTGGCAGCATAGCCCGCTTGCATGTAGCGATCGTAGAACGTTGTCTGCTTTCCTGGTGTAACCTTCGGCGCTTGGGCAGGAGTTGTGGGCGCGGCTGGACTGGTTGGCTTGGCAGGAGTTTCTGGGCTGCGAACAGCCGCGATCGGCCCTATGGACTGGTAAGCACTACTCACCTTCTTGACATAGGGCGACGCTTCAGGGCTATTGTATCGATTAGAATTACCCGTCAACCACCACGCTGCTAAGCGCTGAACTGCCAGCAATTCATTATTGCGGCTCGCCTTGTATTCCTGCTTCAGCACATCGCGGACAACGCATGTCACTAATGATCGCGCCGTTGCAGGACTATTTTGAAACTGGAGCGGCGTCACTTCTCGTCCTGTGCATAGCCTTGACCACCGACCGATGTTAGCGGGTTCAACCTGCCAATCACTATATAAATTGGGAGTTGGTTTATCTGGCTTTGAGGCTTGGCGAAGGGCTTCTACCGCTCGTCCTACCTGCACTTCTGTAACTTGTGCTTGAGCAGGCAGTGCCATCATCACACTGATCCCAATAGCTCCTAGAACTCTCAGTCGCATAACTCGCCCTAACAATGAATACTAAATTATTATGACTACAGACTCGATTTATGATTCTGCTGTGCCTGACCGTGATAAAGCGTTACTTTTCCTGGTAGAGAAATAAAAAATTGGTAGATATCTATTCACTGAATATGAAGGAAGTTGGGTCAAAGGTCAAGCGAGGAGAGGACGACGAGGAGAGACAATGAAGGGCGGCATAGAGGGATAGGAGATTTTCTATTTAGATTAAATCGTGGTTCTTATTCGCCTAGCTAAAGTGTTTGAAGGCGATCGCGAAGTTTAGAGGATTGCTCACCCAAATTTTGTATCGCAAATGCGTCGTTGCGCAACGAAGAAAGGGACGCTTTTTGCGTCCCTTTCAGCACTTCATATCACAGAGGTGAAGATATTAGAGGTGAAAGACTACTCGTTACCAACAACTTGGTTCTTAAGTTTGTCGAACTCTTGACCCAGTTCTTGACGATTAGAAGCTTTCAGGAGATAGCGATAAACAAACCAGGCGGTGTATCCTAACCCAATCAGTTCAAAGGTAGGTTGCAGAAGGGGAACATCGTTAATTGCACTCAGGAGGGCTAAGGTTAGCTTCACGGAAACAATCGATCCGAAAACTAAACCCACCGTTATAAGAGGCTTGCGATATTCCGAGAAGAACGCTCCTAGATACTCTGGCAGCGCAGACAAGATCGTGTAAGCTTTTTCGCCTACTTGACGCCATTGCTCGTTTTGCTCAGGAGAGACTGTCGCTAAGGAACCTGCATCTTCTAGGTTAATGGCAGGAGTCGTAGGCTCAGCGACACTAGTGGGGGAGTTGTCTGAATACTCCACTTGTTTCAATTCAGGTTCCATAGTAAGAGTTCCTTGGAAAGATTAACCTGGACATGCCTTGCGGGATGAATTAGACCAGCGATTCGGACAATATCAGAATTTAGGAATAAATTTCGCTATCTTTCAAACATAGCGAAATTCTCTTCTGAAGTTGTCACTTGCAAGATAGATAATCACCTAAACTCTCAAATTCTGCAAATTTCGTTCTCTAACGTATTTAGCAATACATTAAAAGCGGCATCAACCAAGGGTTTCAGTGATCGCAGGGCTGCGATCACTGAAAACGCAAATTTTAAAGCGACAATTTTAGTCAATTTATCTAGAAATGGCTGAATAATACCAAATCTCCAAAGATAGGCTACAGATGGTATAACTCAAGTGACGA